>JAYVYS010000532.1:0-4365 GCA_043784005.1 Isosphaeraceae bacterium | reverse complement strand
TGGCACCGGGAACTTCAACACGTTCCTCACTTCGCTGACGAGCCTGGGAGTCTCGGTGACGACATCGTCATCGCTTTATGGACGCATCGAAGGATATGCGCCGATCTCGGCACTCCCGACGATCGCGAACCTTCCCCAGACCTTGAGCGCGGCTCCGGCTTACCGACCGCGCACGGCGTTTGTAGGCGCGGCGAACAACGAAGCCGAGACTTCGTTGAAGGCGAATCTGGCACGAGCCCAGTTTGGTGTCGACGGCACGGGCATAACCGTGGGGGCGCTATCAGACAGCGTCAGCCGATTTGCCGGCGGCCTCGCGGACTCGGTGAAGACGGGCGACTTGCCCAATAACGTCACCGTGATTCAGGACGGACCCGCGGGCCAGAACCTGTCCGACGAAGGTCGGGCGATGCTTGAGAACATTCATGACATCGCTCCGGGCTCGCCACTGCAATTCGCCTCCGCGTTCATCAGCGAGCTTCAATACAAGAACAATATCATTGCCCTCGCCGATGCCGGGTCAAAGGTCATCGTCGACGACGTCGGTTACGCCGACGAGCCGTTCTTCCAGGACGGACTTGTCGCCCAAGGTGTCAATAACGTCGTTGCCCGGGGCATTCCGTACTTCGGCGCTCAGTACAACACGGCTGATCAGGGGTATCTGTCCACGTTCCGTCCGGTTAGCACCACCGTCAGTACCCTGGGCGCGGGAACGTACATGAACTTCAGCCCGAGCGGCGCGGCCGTCACCGGGCTTCCGATTACCGTTGCCGGTGCGTCCGCGGGCAATCCTGCGGAACTCATTTTCCAGTTCGACCAACCGTTTGCAACCCAGCAGCTTGCGGGAAGCACCGCGGCGGTGACGTCTGAAGTCGATTTCTACGTCCTCGATGGTGGCGGGAATGTCGTCGCGACCGGTAACAACAACAACGTGGCCACCCGCGAGCCAATCCAGATTGTGACCGTGCCGACCAACGGCGCTTTCACGGTTGTCATTAAAGTCGCGAGCGGCAGTAATCCCGGTCACGTCGAGTTCATGAACTTCAACGAGAACACGGACACAATCGTCTCCAAGCAGTTCGCCGGTGCGGGCGGAACTTACTATCCGTCCGGGTTCGCACACGCCTCCGCGATCAACACGATTGGCGTTGGCGCTGTGCCCTGGTGGGCGACGACTCCCTATCTCGGCACGAATCCGCTGAACGCCGAGCCTTTCAGCTCATTCGGCCCACGCTTGAGCATCTTTAATCCAGACGGCTCGCCGAAAGCGACTCCTGTTCTAGTTCAATCGCCCGTGGTATCGGGTCCCGATGGTGGTAACACCTCGTTCTTCCCGCCCGGCGGCGTGATCGATACGAGCAGGCCGCCGTTCCCGGGTCAGCCCGCGACGCCGACGAACCTCTCTCAAAATCTTCCGAGCTTCTTCGGCACGTCGTCCGCGGCACCCAACGTCGCGGCGGTTGCCGCTTTGATGCTCCAAAAGTCTCCGGCCCTGACCCAGCCTCAGATCAAGGCCGCGCTGATCACTTCCGCCTCGACGACCCCCATTAACGGTTCCGCACCCGGCGCCTGGAATCCGCAGGGCGGCTTCGGATTGGTGGACGCGGTCCAGGCGTTGAACGCGGTTTCACAGCTTCAAGTTCTGAGCACCATTCCTGCGAACGGGGCGACCGTCACCGTCGGCGTGAACGCGATTATCGCGATATTCAGCAAAGCCGTCGATTTTAGCACGATCACGAGTAAAGACCTGGCCTTCATCGGTGTGCCGACGAGTCTTACCAGCATTACCACGCAGACCCCGGTCGCGCTGGACGACCCGCTCCACCCGACCAAGATCGCGTTCCCGTTCCAATTCACCGTCGCACCCAATCAACTTGGGAACGGCAAATTCAATTATGCGATCAAGAGCCCGGCAGGCGGCCCGACGATCCTCTCGTACGAGGGACCTGGCAACGCCGGCAAGCCTCTCCAAGAATACGACGCTTCGTTCACGCTAAACGACGTGACCGCGCCCCGCGTCCAGAATACGACCCTCAACAATCGGGTCGTGACTGTACAGTTCGACAAGGCGATGAGTCCGGCGTCCATCAACGCCAACACGGTCTACGTCCAGCGCGTCGATTCCAATGGCGTCGTCACGAATCTGAACAACAGCCCGCAATTCAAGCTCTCCTATGACACCACCACCAATACGGCAACCCTTGACTACACCGGTTTGAACCAGGTTCAGCTCGGGAACGGGACGTACATCCTGGTGGTTAAGGCAGGGACGCTTCTGCCGAACGGCACCTTTGACGTGGGCGTGACCGACATTGTCGGCAACAAGCTCAACGGCCATTTCAATGGGGTCTTCCCGTCGGGGGACGCGAACCCTCCCGCCGGATTGCCGTTGCCGTTCAGCAACTTCGTCGAGAGCTTCGGCTTCATCACGGTTCAAGCACCCATCATCACCTCCTTTGACTTGCTTCCCTCGTCCGACACCGGGATCAAAGGGGACAGCAACACCAATATCAGCGCCCCGATCTTCGTCGGGCAGATCGCGACAAGTTTCCCGGGCACGGTCTCCGGCCTTACGGTCCTCGCGGAGTTCAATAGCCTTCACGGCGGTAATCTGGACCTCACGCCCTTGAATGGCCGCGGGTACACCGGCTCCTTCGACGTGCAGGTGACGACCGACGCGAACGGCACGTTCAAGATCCCGGCGCCGTTCCTTCCCGAAGGCTTCCAGCGGGTGCGGCTGGTCGTGATCGGCCAGCCCGACGCGCCGCCCCTTCCCGGCCTCTCGTCTTCGTTCGATCGCGCCTTCAAGATTGACCAGACCGCGCCCCAGGTTCTCGGTGCCGCCCTGGCCCCCGGCGCGGCGACTCTGCCGCTGGGAGCGTCATCGACTCCTCTCAACGCTCTGTCAAACCTCTCACTGAATGTCGTCGACCCAGCCAATCCGGCCGTCGGCCCGCTTGCGACTCCAGCGCAGGTCCTTTATTCGGCCCTTGATCCCGCCACGGCTACCAACATCAGCAACTATTCGCTGATCAATGTCGACGAGGCGAACAGCACAGACCCGACGGTCGTCGCTGGAGCTGACAAGTCCCGGTTCATCACGTCGGCCACTTTCGTTCCGACCGGGTCCGACTTCGTCTCCACTCCCTTCCGCACCAAGCCTTCCGACCCATACTTCGGACGCATCGACCTGGCTTTCGCCACGGGACTCACCCGGGGACATTACCAATTCATCGTCCACACCAAAGAGACCGTCAACGGCATCACTTATGGTGGTGTGACGGACGCCGCCGCGAATCCCCTCGACAATACGAATGTCCCCGGACAAAACACCAAGGACTTCGTTCTTAACCTTCAGATCCAACCCGAGCCGGTGTACATCACTTCGGTGTCGACCGACGTTCTGAACGCACAGAACAACAGCCTGCTCCCCCGTTCGTATTACGAGATCAACCCTCGGGCCGGCGACCTCGTCTCGGCTCCGCCGACGACCTTCAACGTCGATTTCTCGAATCCGCTCGATCCGGCGAAGTCCTACAACGATTCGCTTCTTCTGATCGGCACCGCCGACAGCACCGGCGGCAAGCCCGATGGCGACTTCGGAACTCTTGGAATCGCGGGGCTCGCGGCGTCCGGAACCGGCTTCTCCCGCTTCAATCCCCCCGGAACGACGGTCACGCTGACAACAGGGAAGAATGGGACCAACACCCGTCTGGTCCTCCAAATTCCCGCCGGAACCGTCCTTCCCGCGGACCACTATCGGCTCTATCTCCCCAACACCGGGGCCGCCGCGATCTCTGACATCTACGGCAACCTGCTCGATGGCGAATTCCTCGGCAATCCCGCCACGTCGGGAACCGACCCGAACGGCAATCCCACTTACGAAGACCTTCTTCCCAACGGGCAGTATCGGCTTGGAATGTCGGGTGACGCCGTCGCCGGCGGGTCGTTCATGACCGGCTTCACCGTCGTCCCGACCGGGAATCTCGTCTACGCTCGACCGGATTATGTCGAAGATTCTCTACTCCCGAGTTCCGCGTCGGACGGATCGCTCGCGAGGCCTTATTCCGTCCTTGCCCCGCAGGCCGGTGCCACCGACCCGCGGCTGCCTGCCGGTGCGAAGGCGACCCTCAACAACGGCGATCCCAACGGCGGACTGAACGACTCGTCAAACTTCTTGAGCGGTTTCGACTCCATTTACGACCGCGCAGGCATTAAGCGGTTCGCACGCTCGGCCTTCTATGCCGCCGCACAGCTATCCTCACGCGGTCCGGTTGTGATTGTCGCCCTTCCCGGCACGCCGCAACGCGACCCGATCAGTGGCGTGGTCACACAGAAGACCTTTGTGCTCCAGGCCCCCGCCGGCTC
>JAYVYS010000531.1:0-2932 GCA_043784005.1 Isosphaeraceae bacterium | reverse complement strand
GCCAGGGCGATTGCGTCTCGAAGTTGTTTGCTTGAAGGGATTTACGCTGATTCGCACGCGAATAATCGGTCATTTCGGCTCTGTCAGAAGTCGTAAGTCCCTTATTTGCATGAGGTTTAGGTCGTGCAATCGCCCTGGGGTTCCAGCATCGTCGCGAAGCCGAACGTTTCCTCCACGAACTCGGAGGACGCATGGAGAAGTTCGGTCTGGCCTTGCACCCCGAGAAGACGCGACTGATCGAATTCGGGCGCTTCGCCGCCGAGAACCGACGGAAGCGCGGGGAAGGCAAGCCGGAGACGTTCGCGTTCCTTGGCTTTACCCACATCTGTGGGCTCAAGCGCGAGAACGGGGGCTTCATCGTGACACGGAGGACGGTGGCCAAGCGGCTCCGTGCCAAGCTCCACGAGGTGAGGGAAAGGCTGCTTCGGCAGCGACACGATCCAATCCCGAAGCAAGGCAAGTGGCTGCGAAGCGTGATCCAGGGATACTTCAACTACTTTGGAGTATCCGGAAATCTCGCCAGTCTGAATACATTCCGTCGTGAGGCGATTCGCAGTTGGCTCCGCGCACTCCGGTGCCGAAGTCAGCAGCATCGGTTCTCGTGGGAACGGTTCCGACCGATCATCGATCTCTGGATTCCCCAGGTCCAGATCTTGCACCCGTATCCAGGCAACCGCTTCTACGCCAAACACCCGAAGTAGGAGCCGTGTGCGGTAATTCCGCTCGCACGGATCTGCGCGGGGGGACGTCCGAAAGGGCGTTCCCTACCGCGACCGCACAGATTCGAAGGGCGCATCGTGACGGCATGAGTCTCCGGGCCATCGCTCGGACGTTCCACCACACACGACGCACAATTCGCGAGGCTCTCCAAGACCCCGAGCCCAAGCCCTACACCCGAACCAAGCCACCGACCGCGCCCAAGCTCGATCCCTTCAAAACCGTGATTGACGAGATCCTCGTCACGGACGAGCAGGCGCCTCGCAAACAGCGACACACCGCGACTCAGATTCATCGTCGCCTTGTCGCCGAGCACGGGTATCAAGGGGGATACGACCAGGTCCGACGCTATGTCGGCTCGATGCGACGCCGTGAGCGTGAGACCTTCATCCCCCTGGACCACGACCCCGGCCAGCGAGCCGAGGCCGACTTTGGCCACATCCACGTCGATTTCCCGGACGGCCGCCAGCTTGTCCCGGTCCTGATCGTCACCTGGGCGTTTTCGTATCGCGTCTTCGCGATCGCCCTGCCCACCGAACGCACTGAAGCGATCCTGCACGGCCTGATCGAGGCCTTTGCGTGCTTCGGCTGCGTGCCAAAGGAACTCTGGTGGGACAACCCGACAACCGTGGCCGTGGAGGTGCTCAAAGGCCGCCAGCGGCGGCTCAACGATCGCTACAAAGCCTTGGCCAGCCATTACAACTTCGAGCCCTTGTTCTGCATGCCGGCCCGCGGCAACGAGAAGCCGCATGTCGAGAACCGGGTCAAGAATTTGGAACGGCGATGGGCCACGCCGGTGCCTTGTGCCCGTGATCTCGCCGAACTCAATGAGCATCTGAGGCGATGCTGCGAAGACGATCAGCGACGGGTCGCCACCGGCCAGACCGATACCATCGCGGCGCGGTTCGAGCGCGACCGCACCGCGGCGATTTCTTTGCCCCAGCGGCCCTTCGACGCCTGTCTCGCCTCGCCCGCGCAGGTTGACAAATATCAGACCGTCCGGTTCGACAACGTCTCTTACAGCGTGCCGCGCTCGCATGCCTTCCAGACCGTGACGGTGAAGGCGTACGTCGATCGCATCGCCGTCGTGGCCGCCGCGGGGCAAGTCGTGGCGCGACATGCTCGCTCTTACGAACGTGGCGCGATGGTGCTCGATCCCCTTCATTACTTGACGACGCTTTCACGCAAGCCGGCGTGCCTGGATCACGCCCCGGTCTATCGCGACTGGAGGCTGCCGCCGGCCTTCAGCGAACTGCGACGGTCCCTGGAGATCCGTCACGGGCCCTTCGCCGGCGCCCGGCAGTTCATCCGTGTGCTGCTCTTGATGGGCGAACATCCTCAAGAACGCGTCGAACGGGCCATCCTCAGTCCGGCCGCCGGAGAAGCCCCTTCGGCCGACGCGATCATCCTCCGCGTCAACCGCCTTCGCGACAAGGAGCGATCGCGGCTTGTGGAGATTCCCAACTCACCCGTCGATCTTCCAGCGACATTGATCACGATGCGTGTTCCCGTGCCGGACCTGAGCCGGTTTAACCAGTTCCTATCCTCGGGAGGACCCTCCGATGTCCGATCCTGCGTCCCTGTTGCTCAAGTCGAATCTGACACAGCTACGGCTGCCGACGATTGGGGCCGAGTTCGAGAAACTGGCCCGTGAGGCCGCGACCGCCAATGAGAACTACGAGCAATATCTCCTACGCCTGACCGAGGTGGAGGTCGCGGCGCGCTCGGCGAAAGGGCTGGAAGCCCGTATCCGCCGCGCTTCGTTCCCGGTTTCCAAGGATTTCGACACCTTCGACTTCACGGAGGTGCCCTCGATCCCCAAGCAGAAAGTGGTTGAGCTGTCGCGAGGTGAATGGATTGATCAACATTTCAACTGTTGTTTGATCGGTCAGCCCGGAACGGGGAAGACCCATCTCGCAACCGCCTTGGGATTGGCGGCTTGTCGGCAAGGAAGACGGGTGCGATTCTTCACGGCGGCGGCGTTGGTGAACCGCCTCGAAGAGGCTCAAAAGCAGTACCAACTCGACCGTTTCCTCGCTCAACTCGATCGTACGGACCTCTTGATCTGCGACGAGTTGGGCTACCTCTCGTTCAGCCGATCCGGAGCCGAGCTATCGTTCCAGGTCTTCGCCGACCGCTATGAGCGCGCCAGCCTGTTGATCACCAGCAATCTGGCGTTCGGCGACTGGGGTCAAGTGTTCCAGGGCGAGCGAAT
>JAYVYS010000530.1:0-7045 GCA_043784005.1 Isosphaeraceae bacterium | reverse complement strand
AAGCGCTCTTGCCGTACGGGACGACACACTATTCGCGCGTCGCCTACCCAACATGATCAAGCCGCCTCCCATGTCGTGGACATGCGAGGCCAAAAGTTGATGCTGAGCCTCGGTGAACGCGTCTTTGGGGACGTTGCCGAGGATTACGGTATCGTATTGCTGGAGCTGTGCCAGGTCGGTGGGCAAAGGGTCGCCGTCCACCGAACCGCTTCCATCCACGCGCGGGGCGGTCAGCGAGGTGACGTTGATCTTCTTCTCCGTCAACGCCTTCACCAATTCGGCGTGTTCTCCCCGTGTTCCCTCGATCAACAAGACCTGCGCTGTGCCGCGCGCATGGGTGAACCCTTCGGCCACGTTATTGATCATCCGCTTGTCGCCCGAGTCTTTGTCCGGAATGAACTCGGCGGTGAACGTGTAAAAGTTAGGCTTTGTGATCAATTGCTTGAGCGTCAACACATTCACGCCGCGGGCGAGCTCAACCGGCTGGGGCTTCTCGTTTCCAGGAGCGGGAGCGCGATAGTTATCGGCCTTCTGAAAAATCTGAAGCGTTCCGTGCGATGGTTCACTGGCGCGGATCACCACGTTGATATTGACCATCTCTCCCTCCTTCACGTCGGGAGGGATCGATACCTTTTCAACGAGCACTTCCTTGTCGTAGAAATACTCCATCGGTACGACGTCGACCTGAACGCCCAAATCACGCGCGGCGAGTGCCTGCTCAAGGACATTGCCGCGGTTCTCGTTGCCGTCGGAAACTACGACGACACGCCTCGCGGTGTCTTCAGGAAAGGTCGCGAGCGCTAATTTTAACGCGGAGCCGATGTCGGTGTACTCGGCATCAATGATGCTGTCGATCCCCAGCAGATTCAGCTCGCTGGGAGCGGGAGGCGTTTCGACACTCGGAGTCCTGCCAAAGACCACCACCCCCGTCATGTCGTCCTTGCGGCGCTTCTTGGAAGCCTCGGTCACATAGTCGAGGGCCGACTTACGCAGCTCGCGCGGCACACTCTGCGAGGCGTCGATCAGAAACATCGTCGTCAATCGGTCGGTCTTGCGGACGATCTGCAAGCCGGCGAGAGCGAGCACGATGAGCGAGATCACGGACGTCCGCAAAAGAATCGCCGCCGCCCTGCGCAGCGATCCCAGACCCGAGAGACTCCGCGCGCTCATCCAGATGAGGGGTGGGATGATCAGGGGAATCAGGACGAGCCACCAAGGCTGCGTCACGGTGACCGAGAGGTTGCCAAACATCGCCGAGTACCCCTCCCCAGAACCGCCGAGCCAGCCCGACCCGTTCAAAATCGAAAGCGCTGAACGCGATGGTTATTCGAGTCGATCACTGAGACCGCGCCTTCACGGTCGACCGCGAGGGCCCAGGGATTATTCAACTTGCCCGCTTCCCGACCGGGTGCGCCCCAGAGCCCGATCGACTTCCCCTCCAAAGTGAACTTCTGGACCCGGCTATTCCCGTACTCACAAACATAGAGGGCATCATCAAGACCGATGGCAAGATCATAGGGATAGGACATTTCGCCTGGAGCCGTTCCACGCGTGCCCCACATGTTCAGTAGCTTGCCATTCGTGTCGAAAACCTGGATACGATGGTTGCAGCTATCGGCCACGTAAATCCGCTCCCGAGAATCCATGGCCATCGCCCTGGGTCGCATGAACTCGCCGGGATCATACCCGTGCCCCCCCCACTGGCGAAGCCATTTTCCCTCGGGAGAGAAAACCTGGATGCGGTCATTCTCGCCGTATTCCGCGACGTAAAAGTTGCCGGCCTGATCGATCACCACATCGGTCGGGTATCCGAACTTGCCGGGGGTGGTTCCTTGAATACCATCGCCGATCTGGAACAAAAGCTCCCCTGCGCTCGAATAAACGAGCACGCGATAAAAATGGGTGTCCGCGACCAGCAGCCTTCCGAGTCGATCGATCGTCAAGCCGCTCGGTCCGTCAACATTGAAGTCGGGGGTCCGCCAGGCTCGAAGAAACGTCCCGTCGCGGTCGAACACTTGAATTCTGTCGGTCAAATCGGCCACATAGAGATGGTCTTGGGCATCGAATGCGGCAACCCGTGGCTTGTGAAGCCAACCATTCTTGGTCCCATGCACGCCCCATACCAGGTCGGGAGCGACGCTCCCCGGCTCGTCGCATCCCGAGCCAAGCAGTGCGGACAAGATCAACCCGATCAAGCGTGTCCGAGAAGAGAGCACCATTCCGCGGGAACCCCATCCAAAATCGGTCAGCCGACAATCGCCGACGACACTTGTCAACTTTACCGGGTTGTGAACCCCTGACGCAAGTCCGAGGTTTTTCGTTTGTCAAAGATTTGAAGCCGACGGTTGAGGTCAAACATGGCGCACTTTGTGACGGTCTGCCGGACGGATGAGGTTGTCCAAGGGCGAGGGAAGGTCGTCGAGGTCGAAGGGCTTCGGATCGCGATCTTCAACGATGGAGGACATTTCTCAGCGTTGCTCGGGCGCTGTCCGCACGCCAACGGATCGCTCGGATTGGGCTGGATTGAAGAGGGAGAGGCTGTCTGCCCACTTCACCGCTGGCGCTTCAAGCTCAACTCTGGCCGTTGCACCACGGTCCGAGGAGAGTCCGTTCACAAATTCCGCTGTGAGATTCGAGGAGAGGAGGTATGGGTCGAAGCTTGATCGGCGGGTCACAACCAGACTTTCAGTCTTCCTCTCAAAACATCGGGCAATCGCTTTTCGACGATCCGCTGGATTTGATCGGGATGAAGTCTGGTACTGAAGTGGGACGCGATGATGACCTCGTTTTCGAAGCGTTCGGCGCGCTCGATGATGTCGTCGAGGTGGGTGTGGCCAAACTTGTGAATGATCGACGCGCGCTCGCCGGGTGCCACGAACGTCATCTCCATGATCAAGATCTCAGCCTTGTAAACCTCGGGAAGGACGTCGAGCCCTTGAGGGGCGGTATCACCCATATACGCCAGCTTCGGGAGGCGAATCTCGGCGGAGACTTCGGTTCCGGAGAGGCGAATGTCACGGATCTCGTCGCCGGAGAGTTGATGAAACTCTGGTTTGAGCTTCCGCCGCCGCTCCCAGACGAGAAATCCGAGTGACGGGATGGTGTGTCGCGTCGGGAAGACCTGGACGACAAGCTCACGTGAAAGCGCGACTTCCTGTTCTCGCTCCAACCCGACGAGCTTGACCGGCATCTTCCCGCGATCGAGCCGTTGATAGGCCCGCAAAAGATCTTCGACCCCGGCGACACCCTCCGCCGGCAGGTAAATGGTCGGAGGCTCCATTTTCATCATCCGACGTCTCGCCACGTAAACAGGCAATGCGGCGATGTGATCGAGATGAGTGTGCGAAACAAACCAACTGGGGGTGGACATGAACGACCAGGGCTGAGCACCCAGGTCGAACCCCATCTTGAGTTCGGGAATCCGCCAGTAAGTCTGAACGGCGGCGCGGGAGTAGCCCTCGACGGTCACGCCGTTGTGGAGCAATGACCTCACAGGCGCATTGTCCACGGGATGATCCAGCGACTCGACCGAGGATTCGATATCTGACGCCAAAGGAAACCTCACTCCTTCCCGACCCGACCACAAACCTGTTACATATCTTGAGTATAAACAGAGACGATCGTCGCGTCTTCCTTTGGCGTCATCAAGCCGGTTCGTTTAACCTCTGAAGTGTCGCGACACCACTTATGCCACAATCGCGACGAGTGACCCATGTATTCGGACCGGCGTACCTCGACCGCGTTGTTCATGTCGACCGACCGCTGCATGAGGCGGGTCAGTCTCCACTCGATCAGAGCGTGGACGGCATCTGGAAGTTCGGTGAGGGCCTGACTCTTCGCGATCCCGAGGGCTTCGCCATTGCGATCGCGCTCCCTGCGGAATGGCCCGGCCCTCAGGGAACGGTCGAGCTTTCGCGACGACTTGGAGGGGATCGTTCAACCCGAGTGATCGACGCGGTCGGGCTTTCCTGGCACGACGACCTCGGCGGCATGGGCGCAGGCTATGCCTCGGCGCTAGATGGCGTCCTCGTGAGTGCGTTGGGATCGAAACAAGATCCGATGAGCATCGCGGTCGAAAGGCGCATCCAGGATCTCGGACTTCGACATCACCCGATTCGGGTTGCCGAACATTCTGCCGACTGGACGTTGCTTGTGACGAGCGGGCGGCATGGAGACAAACTCCCTGTCGGATTCCGAGGCTGCCACGCCGCGATCCTGACGCTTGAAGACTTCGGTACATGTGACCTGAGAGTCGTTGCCTCCTTTCCGAATCGGCTCGCGGCACAGGCGCTGCGGCTCGACGGGGCGAAACTCCGGGTTTTCGCGCCGGCGATGAGGAATATGATCGATCGAGAATCTTCCGTCGAACGGTTCGCGGAATTCGTGGATCTACTCTGCTGCAATCGTCACGAATGGGAATCGCTCGAAGGGCGCGAGCAAGTGGCCTGGCAAGTCTCGGTGCTCGCCGTGACCGACGGCGCGAACGGCTGCGTGCTCCGTTTCACCACCCCCGAAGGCGAAGCCGGGCGACTGGAACTTCCGGCATTCCCGCGCGCGAACCCGCCTCGAGACACGAATCGCGCGGGGGAAGCCTTTGCCTCGACTCTCGTCCAAACGCTCATGGATGAAGGGTGGGAGCCGTCGCACGGAACAACGGCTAGCCTGATCGAGCGCGCGGGCTTACGGGCTTCGGCGGCGGCAGGTCTGGTCCTAGATCGGGTCGATTTCGGCTTTCCAACAGGTCGACAGATTGATATGGCCGTGAATGCGGGAATGATCCAAAGCTCTGGCGATGGAAGTTGAGACCGCCTCGGTTACAATGTCGAGGCTCCGGACAGGTCGGCGAATGGAACCCGGGAGGGCTTTCGACATGTCAAAGCGGCAGATCATCACACTGGTCCTGTTCGCGACGGTTCCGATCGCATGCCTCTGCGTTTTCCGATTGCGTGCCCAGGACGCGACGACTTCGGCGGCAACTCCGGCGAAGGGCGCGTCGGTTCAGGATGCCTTACACCGACCCTTTGATTTTCCCTTCAGCAAGCCCACGAGGCTCGATGAGGTCGCGAAGGTTTTGAGCAAGGCCCTGAATGCTCCCGTCGCGCTTGACCGCGCCGCGCTCGCTCGTCAGGATGTCCAGGATGACGACGAAGTCCAGCTCGACCTCCGCAATATCCGGCTCAAAACGGGTTTGAAACTCCTGCTCGATCAGCTCGACCTGACGTTTCGCGTCGAAGCCGAGGACAATCTCCTGATCATCACCGACCTGTTCGGATCGGTCGACCCGGTGGATCAGGTGCTGGTCGAGATCAAATCGTTGCACAAGGACGTCCATTCGTTGCAAGACTCCATCGAAGAGATTCGCAACGCCATGGGTCTCGATGACGAGGGCGGTCCGAAGATGCGGAAGCCGACGATCATCGAAGAGATTCCCGGCGACGGCAAGGAAAAGCCGAAGTCGAAAGAGATCCCATCGACGACATCCCCAGCGCGAACTCGGGCAGGGATCTGAGGGGTGAATCCTGCGAAACCGCCTGGCGGAAGAATGCCGCGCTGAAGATTAAATCCAGGAAACGAACCGCCGACTTCGCGGAGATCACAGAGAGAAAAGGATCGTGTGAACCGGGAAACCATGAACCGGGAACGAGAACGACCGATTTCTCGATTCCGTCTCATTTTTTCTCCGCGTTCTCTGCGATCTCCGCGGCTGATCGATCTTGCTTTGACTTTGCAACCGTCTTGAACTGCTTGGAGAGGCCAAAAGACCTTGAAGAGTTTGATCGCGATCTTTCTGGCTGCCGCGAGTGTGGGTCAAGCCGAACCCGCGCGCCGAACCCGTGCGGGAACAAAACGTCCCGGAAGCCTGCAACGCTTGTTGGGTGAGCCGAGAAATGCGGTGCTCTTCGTCCTCGGAGCCGTTGTGATCCTCGGCGGCGGCCGACGACTCCTGACCGCCTGGAGAGGACGCGAGGCCTTGGCGAAGCTCGATGATCCCGAGGTCACGCCCAACGCCGTCGAGAGGGTGGTTGATTACGGCCGGGCCGGCTTGATGGACCTCTTCCGTTTGCTTGAAAAGGCCCCCGATCAGGCGATCCGCGACGCCGCCGGTCATGCCATCTCGATCCTATGGGCGCGCGACGAACTCATCGCGGAAGAAGAAAAAGCCCTCGTTCGTCGAGGGTTCCGCGTCGAATGGATCGCCCGAAGGCGTTATCCGCGCGGCCTGCATCGGCCGATCCCGATTCGGGTGAATTTCGGGGTGCCGTTTCTTCAAGAGGACGGGCCTGGGGTTCGTCCCGAACAACTCGAATGGTCGTACCGGATCGCCGGAGCGCGTCGCGCGAGCCTTGAGGTTGATGGCCCTTGGGTCGCGGGACCGGGAGTCGCGACGTTCGCGCTGATCCCGGCCGACTTTGACACCGACGGACCGCACAAGCTTGTGCTCCAGTCTCGGGTCCGTACACGAAATCTGACCGAGACCTGGGAAATCGAGCTGCCTCACATTCCGTTCAGTTTCGAGCTCGATCCGCGTTTGGACGTCGAAGCCATTCTCGCCATGTCCGACGACTCCCGTGCGCTCGAAATGGAAGCATCCGTACGCCTCGTGCCTCCCGACCTGGACCGAGTCGGTCGCGTGCCGCGATTCTTTCCCATCAATGCCGAGCTCGCCGTACGCGACCTTCCCTCGCTCGAAGTCTCAGGTCGATTACCTTGCGACCTCGCCCATGAGGTTGAACTCGAATTCGAGGGGGTTTCCGAACGCTTGCCCGCCGGACAAATCAACGCGCATGGCCAAGCGAGTGACGCGGCTCATCTCAAACCGATCAGAGAATTTCCTCTGGGAAGAAACGGGGTCGAGGCCAAACTCGCCATCGAGCGTCCCGGCGCTCGTAAAATCAGAGCGAGGCTTATCCCCGACCCTGACCACGGCTGGGCCGATCCAGATGTGCGTTCGCTCTGGCCACGCGCCATCGAGACGGACTGGATCACGGTCGAGATTGTGAGACGCTGACCATTAGAGCTTCTTGACCCGGCTCGCCTCGCGTTT
>JAYVYS010000529.1:0-8546 GCA_043784005.1 Isosphaeraceae bacterium | reverse complement strand
GCGGAGGCTGTCAAGTCTTCCGCTCCTTCCGAACCCGCCGGGACGACCCCCGTTACAGCTCCGCTCGCGGAAACGAGCCCTCAGCCGGCTCCTACGGCTCCGGCACCCGTACAGGTCGAGATGCCTCGGTCCGTCACCGTGACCCAGGCTGAGCCTCCCGTGGCCGATCGTGATACCGACAAGCCGGTCGCGATGGCTCCGCTCGATCCGGCACTGAAGCCCGTAATCGTCGCTTCGGCTCCTGTCGAGGCACCGACGGGCGGCTTGCCCGCAGACGAACCACAAGCGACGACCCCGATTCCGCAGCCTTCCGAGATCGACGCGCTCGCGCTGGCTGCCGAAAGCACCAGGATTCCGCTCCCGAAACGTCCCGAAGACGCAGACGTTTCGACGGTCTCGGCTTCCGAGCCGACGGCCGACGCGTTGGTCGAAGAAACGGTTGCTGATGCCAATCGACCGACGGATATCCCGATGCCGGTTTACTTCAAAACGATGATGCCGGCCCCGTCGGTTCCGGAGAAGACAAGCATCCCGATGCCAAATCCGCCGGTAACAGTGGACTTCAGATCGACAAATATCCCTATGCCCATGCCTCGTGTGACGGCTCCAGAGGAAGATCCCGCGGCGGCGGCATCGCGAACGACGAATATCCCGATGCCGAACCGTCCGTATCCGTTGTCCGCCAACGCACCGTTGAACGTGGATTACGGAACAACGAATATACCCATGCCCATACCGCCCGAAACGGCAACCGAGGAAGATCCCGTCGCCTCGGCGTCACGAGCGACGAATATCCCGATGCCGATTCCAGTCGCCGCAGCCACGGATGACGCTCTTTCCGAAGCCTCCCGGACGACAAATATCCCGATGCCTGTGCGGGTTTCCAAGCCCGAATCCGTCGTCGATTCGTTGATCGAGGCCAGCCGTTCGACCAAGATTCCCTTGCCGATCCCATCCTCGGACCCGAAATAGCCGAATCTCAAAACAGCGTTGGTTGGTGTTTCCAAGATGACCAATCGTGACAGCCGAACCCGGGTGACCCTCGGGCTCGGCTGTCATCGTTGGTTTCACATCTTGACGAATCTACAACCTATGCGGGTTACGCGGCTCGGCCCCCCGGAGAACCATCGAGACGGGGAAAAGTGGCAGGGACCGGACAGACGAACAAACTGGAAGAGCGGACGGATCAGGGACGATCGTCACCAGGAACGTGCGGGATTGCTCCCGCTTGCGGATCATGGCGGGTCCCGGCGAGATACGGGACTTGCGAAAAGGAGTAAGCCGATGGCCACGCGGAATCGTCGGACGGTTTGCCCTCGGCTATTAAGTTTGGAAGGTCGGGAAATGCTCTCCGGCTTGATCGCCGCGATGGCCGCCAACGCTCCGCGCCCGCCCACCGCGATCAGTGCGCTCCGTAATCACGTGGCCAGTCTTCAGAGTGTCGGAAACGGGGTCGTCCCGTCGGGAAATACGGGCGGAGCGGGAAACGGAAGCACATTCACTGATAATAGCGCGACACCCTTGCTCGGCAACGGGGCCGTGACGCCCCAAGAAGCCCGTCGCGAAACCTTTAAGGCAGCCTTCAATGGCCCTGTTTATTCCGGTCCGGGCCGATTCAGCGACCAGGCGGCCACCACGTTCTATCGAGGACTCGGCGGATCGACTTTCTTCTTGCATGGCGATTTCGACATGGCGATCATTACTCCCACTGATCCCGGCAAGCCCTTCTTCGGGGAAGCCGTGCTCAACGACAAGAGCACGAATTCAAGTGGACTCGTCGGTCTTGTTCTTAACGGGGACCGACACGCAGTCGACTCGCAAGGAAGGCCGACGCACCTGACCTTCAATGTCGATCCAAATGTTTATTCAGGGATCTTCTTTGTCGATGCGGGAACCGGCACCGTTAATCTCACCTATGGCGCGAACAACGTGGCTCACGTTTCCTTCAACGGGCGAATCTTCACTAACGGTCTTACCAGTCCGCTGATCAATGCGGATCTCTATTCCCGAAACGGCCGTCCGTTGAGACTTCGGACAAGTCACGCCCATCACTGAATGGTACTTCGGCACAACGCGCCCGTTGAATCGCAGTGTCCGAATGTATAAAATCTCTTTTTGCCGCAGAACGACGGGCAAGGAGGAGGTTCTCGCTGATGGGCGAAGAGCCGAGGAAAATGAAGCCGACGACGATTCGAGGTCGAGGCGCGGCCGATAACCCTCCGAATCGATTCGAACGCTCATCGTTCGAACGCGATCCGGAAGCCGACGATCCGGATCTGGCCGACACTGACTCCTCACCCTCTCCGACGACTCAATTTATCGCCGATGCCACCCGGTCGATCGTCTCACGAAATACCAGTCCCGACATTCCGTTCGACGCAAGCATCAACCCATACCGAGGATGCGAGCACGGCTGTTCGTATTGTTATGCGAGGCCCTCGCACGAGTTTTTGGGATTGTCGGCGGGGCTCGACTTTGAGACCAAGATCCTCGTGAAGTACGATGCTCCCGCACTGTTGCGGAAGGAACTGAGTTCGCGCAAATGGGTGCCGACGCCACTGTCCATCAGTGGAGTCACCGATGCTTATCAGCCGGTCGAGCGCCGCCTCCGCCTGACGCGAGGATGCCTGGAAGTCCTCGCCGAGTTTCGAAACCCAGTAGGAATCGTTACCAAGAATCGAATGGTCGCACGTGACGCCGACTTGCTCGCCGGCCTCGCAACTCATGATGCCGCGATGGTCTTTCTATCGATGACGACGCTCGATCCGAGCCTCTCAAGACGGCTTGAACCGCGTGCCTCGACCCCTTCGCAGCGTCTGGAAGCCATGAAGGCACTGGCCAATGCCGGCGTGCCTGTGGGCGTGATGGTCGCGCCGGTGATCCCCGGTCTGAACGAACAGGAGATCCCGGCAATTCTGGAAGCCGCGGCATCCGCAGGGGCGAAACACGCGGGACTTGTCCTTTTGCGGCTACCACTGGCTGTCGCACCGCTGTTTGAGGATTGGCTGGATCGTCACGAGCCTGGGAAAAAGGACAGGATTCTCGGCAGAATTCGGAGCATGAGAGGTGGGAGGTTGAATGATTCCCGGTTCAGCGAACGGATGAGTGGTTCGGGCGCGTTCGCCGAAATCATCAATGCGATGTTCACTGCTTCTTGTAACCGGTTCGGCATAAATCAACAGGTACATCGGCTTTCAACGGCGGCATTTCGACGTCCGGACGCATCCACCGATCGCCAGCTTCACCTTTTTGACTGAACAACTCCAGCCCGGCCCGACGATTCAACGTCCCATGTAGGCTTCCACCGCCTCTTTGGCGTCCCTTAACCCTCCCCCCGTCTCCTCGCGATAAGCTTTGATGGCATTGATCTTCTGTCCCTTATCGGCGAGTTCACGAACCGTCGGCGAGAGGCCGGATTCATCGGCATCATCATCGTGTCGGATTCCCAGGTGATCGAGAATCATGTCCAGCTTGGACTCGATCCGGCGAAGCCGTTTGACGGCGTCTTTGGGCAACTCGGGAGCGGGTGCGAACCAGAAGAACATCGGGAGCCTCTCGAGAACGAGGGAGTGGAGTATTGAGTGCGACCACCCTGCCCGTTGATTGTGAAATCAGACCGGGGAGGAGATTGCTCCCCGGTCAGCGATAACATTCATTCCCCTCAATCGGCTTTTTTCGGAGCCTCGGATTCCTTCGGCTTCGCTTCCTCTTTGGAAGGCGTCGCCTCTTTGGGCTGAGAATCTCCCTTCGGGACTTCTTCCGGTTTCGCTTCATCCTTGGACTTGGAAAAATCCGCGGATTTGGAGGCAGGGTCTGCCTTCGGCGTATCCGCAGCCTTCGCTTTCGTCTTGATGTAGACCTTGTCGTCCTTGATCTCGAACGAGTCGATCTTATTGAGCATTGTTGCGTTTTGGGGATTCTTCGAGAAGTCTTTCGCAATGTTCTCATTGGCGAGCGACGCCTTGACGTTGGCCGGCATGGGCTTGTCGTTAACGACGAGGTCCATCACCCGTACGTCGAGCTGACCATCCTTGATCGAAGGTTTCAGGCTCGCCGTGCCGTTGAGATAGCGGCCCGCCAGGCCGGGGATCCCAAAATCACCCAAGGGCATACTAAGCTTGCCCGAAACCTGATCCCCCTTAAGAGTAATGTAGGCCTTGCCCTTAAAATCCTCGTTCTCGTTGATCAAAGCGTTGATCTCGTCGGCGGTAAGGATGAGTTCGTACGCAGTGCCATCGTCGTTGGCTTTCTTGAACTCGGCGACCCGTTCGTCAAGGGCCTTGCGCTGGTCTTCAGGAAGGTCGGCCTTTGGGATTTCGGCTGGGCTTGTGGAAGTGTATTCGTCGCGCAGTTTGATGATCGAGGTGTAACCCAGATAAGCGACGACTCCGGCCAGAATCAGGCCGATTAATCCTAGGATCAGAGCGATGATGCAACCGTAAAAGAAACAGCCTCGCTGCTTTCGTGGCGGGGATTCGGGCGGAAAGCCCGCATTTTCGTAGTGCTTCTGGCCGACTTCAAATTGTGGGTCGTTCATGACGGCACTTTCTCGGGTCGTTGAGTGTTCAGCCCGGCTTCAATATCACAGTGAACATCCCGGGTCTGTTGATCGTGTACCTTGTTTGTCCAATTCTTGGCTTCCGGTTCAGACGGAATGCTCACCCGGAGAGGCACCACGCGATGGCATAAAACCTCGTAGTGCGTTGATCGTCTCCATGATCTCGATAGGAACGGCGAGCACAACCGTGTTCGATGCCGTCGGACCAAGTCCGTCAATCGTTTGCAGCGTACGAAGCTGCATCGCCCCGGGAGACGCCGCCATGGTGAACGCGGCGGCCGCGAGGTTCGCCGCCGCTTCCTTATCGCCCTCCGCTTTCGTGATTGTCGCTCGTTTCTCGCGTTCTGCGGACGCCTGACGCGACATCATCTTCTTTAATTCCTCTGGCATGTCGATGTCCTGGATTCGCAAGGCGGTCACATCGAGGCCCCACCCTTTTGTATCTTTCTCAATATGAGCCTCGATCGCATGCGCGATCTGCTCTCGCTCAACAAGAAGTTGGTCGAGAGTCATCTGACCGATCACATCACGTAACGAAGTCTGAGCGTATTGCGCGACGGAGTATCGGTAGTCTTGCACCTGGATAATCGCATCCGCCGGCGTCGAGACCCGATAAAAGAGTGCGGCGTCAATCGTCACCGGCACGTTATCTCGTGTGATCGCGGTCTGACGGGGGATATTCACCGCCAGGATACGCGTGTCGATGATCCTTGCCTGATCGATCATAGGGATGACCAGAAAAAGCCCTGGACCTTTGGTGCTCTGATACCGCCCCAGGCGCAGTACGACAGCCCGCTCCCACTGAGCCGCCAACCTCACGCCAGAAGAGATGATGGCGGACAAGATTAACCAGAAAATTCCGACACAAACCGCCGCGATAGGGTTAAAGAGGCCAACGACGCCGCACACGAGGATTCCAAGGACGGTCAATCCGAGAAAGACGAGTCCGGCGATGTAGTTTACGGCCATGGTATCAAATACCTCAGCTTGTGGAATTTCAAAGATGGGTTAGAGAATCATGCTCATCGCGCCGGGAAGCTGGTCGGCAGACCTAGACGGCAATAACGCTAGCATGACTTCGTCCGCGCCTCAACGATATTGTTCCGACTCGGAATGGTCATCTCTCCACTGTCGTTCCATCCATCGAATCGAGCTCCGGCCCCCGAGGACCGTCAGAACCGGTGAGCAATGCGTCAAAGAGGGTTCGTCGCGTCTCAATCCGGCCCCGACCCGTGCCGATCGTTAGCACAAGGGGTATAACGTTCTTCGGCGTTGAAGACAGCCAATGGATATCAAAAACCACGATCCGAGACCGGGAGCGAGGCTCAGGATGATCCGACAATCGCGACGTGGTAGGACTGGGCTGCTGACTCTGGCAGGGGCATACCTGGGACACTACTTGGCGTCGACGGCTGATGCCCAAGTGCCTATAAGTCCAAATTTGACCCCCCCTGTGGCCGCGACCACTACCAAAGTTTTGACTCCCGAGCGTCTCGTCAGGATGGGTGCCGCCGAGCTCGATCAACTTTATCGAGCCTCGGGGCCAGGAGTTCAGCCCCGTGGTCGAGTGAAGGGAATTCCAATTGTTTCGCCGGGTTCGCCCATTGCCTCCACGCTCTCACGCGGAGCGCGGATGGTCTGGCAAGGAAAGGTCTTTCGCGACGATGGCCAATCCGCGGTGAATCGCTTCTTTGGGGTGCAGGCTGTCCGTGGCAAACTTTATTACGGAACGAGCTGGGTCGATGGTCGCTCAACTCTCGTGTTGGACTACAAAGGCTCCTCGCTTGTCTACGGACGTTACCGCGATGAGATCCGCCAGGTCGGGCCAAACCTCTATCTGGGCGTGATGCATGCTCGGACAGAGCCTGTGCCGACGTTCACTCGCTACTTCGCGTTTGAAGCAACTCGGTAAGCGTTGGTGAAACCAACGCGGCACGATCGATCAAGTGATCCCATCGGCGTGAAATCGTGCGGGAATGGCTTGAAGGACGGTTCCCGCGTGGTTGATTCCACCATTCTACTCGGGAGGGTGACCGTCCGTGGTCAACCCAGTTTCCCCCGCAAAGACTTCGTTCGCCGAGTCGCGTTCGAAAAACAGATGAGAGTCGCTTTTGTCTGGGCGACGCAAGTTTGGGAATGGAATCGCCAAGCGTCTGAGTATTCGATCACAGCGGATATGACACCGAGCCTGTCCGCGAATTGGCGATTATGTTGAGAAAAGACAACAATCGCCTTGAAAATCGAGTCGGGAATCTTACGCTAAACTTACGTTCGATTCGCGGCTCTCGCCTGAGAATTCGCGTAAGGAACAAATGAGATCGCTCCTCTCCGCAGGCCCACCGAGTGCTCGGGGCTCGCTCCGATTGTGCGAAAGCCAACTCCTCTCTATGCTAAATAAGCTCAGACGCAGATCTTTCGCCAAGTGCGGGGGTCTTGGTTGGGCATAAACCACGGGCCTGTCGTCCAAAGCCGATGGCCGGTCTATCCAAGCTGACAGCGCTATTCAGCGGCAGGAGCGAGCGTTGACCTCACGCATCGACACTAACGACACCAAAGCACCGGTCCCGACCTTTTGCGACTTTTGTGGTCGCCCCACGGCTGAGGCTGGGCCGATGGTCGAAGGGAGTGCCCTCTTGCAAGGGGGCAATCGCTTTCAGCAATCACATATTTGTGCGGAGTGCGTGAAAGCCTGTCAGGAAATCTTCAAACGTCACGAACCTAAGGCCGGCCTGCCGGATGATCTTCCCACTCCTCGCGAACTCGTTGATCATCTTGATGAATATATTATCGGTCAAGAGCGAGTGAAGCGGACTCTCGCGGTGGCTGTTGTCAACCATTACAAACGACTGCTTGCCCTGGCGAAACACAAGCCGATCGAGGATCCTGCGCTCAAGGACGTGATCCTTTCAAAAAGTAATGTGTTGCTCATTGGACCAACTGGGTGCGGCAAGACCGCGCTTGCTCAAACTCTAGCGAAGCGGATGAATGTCCCATTCGCCATCGGAGATGCCACCACGCTGACCGAGGCGGGATATGTCGGTGAGGACGTCGAAAACCTGATCCTCAAGCTCGTTCGTGAGGCGGACTTCGATATCCCGACCGCGGAGCGCGGGATCATTTACATCGACGAGATCGACAAGATCGGCAAGACCTCACAGAACGTATCGATCACGCGCGATGTTTCGGGTGAGGGCGTGCAGCAGGCCTTATTAAAACTGCTGGAAGGGACGGTCGCGAACGTCCCTCCGCAGGGGGGTCGAAAGCACCCGGAGCAGCAGTATCTCCAGGTGGATACAACCAACATCTTGTTCATCTGTGGAGGAACGTTCGTCGGACTGGAAGAAATTATCGCCAAGCGGCTCGGTAAGAAAATGATCGGGTTTGGTCATGGCCCTGATTCCGACGACAAGGAAGTCGAACGGAACAAACTGGTCGAGCTCGTCACGCCCGAAGATCTTGAACGCTATGGGATGATCCCCGAGCTGATTGGTCGGCTTCCCGTGATCGCGCCGCTCAACCAGCTCTCCGAATCCGATCTTGAGCGAATTCTGAACGAGCCCAAGGATGCGTTGACCAAGCAGTTTCAGGTGCTCTTTCACTACGACGGTGCGAGTCTGGAATTTACCCCTGATGCGATTAAAGAGATTGCACAACGCGCCAAGGCCCGCGGCACGGGTGCGCGTGCTCTGCGCTCGATCATGGAAACGATGATGCTAGACATCATGTTCGAACTTCCCGAACGCGAGCCGGGAAAGACGTATACGATCACCAGCCAGGTCGTGAGGGGAGAGGAGTCGCTCTTCAACACGAGTGCGGCTTAAACCGTCCGCACCCGTCTTCGCGCGAGTTGCTTCTCGATCCGAGCGATCAAAACTTCGATCGCGTAAGGCTTGCCGATGAAGTCGTCGGCACCCTGTGAGAGAGCGCCGATCTCATCCTCGGTTCCGCTCTTATATGAGGCGACGATGATCGGTATTTCCCGCGTCGC
>JAYVYS010000528.1:0-2483 GCA_043784005.1 Isosphaeraceae bacterium | reverse complement strand
GCGTTGACGCAGGTTAATGGAACGATCTACGTCACGTTCGGCTCACACGGCGACATCGCGCCCGATCATGGTTGGATTCTTGGATACGACGCATCGACGCTGGCCTTGAACGCCGTTTTTTGCGCGACTCCCAACGGCGATCAGGCGGGTATCTGGCAGAGCGGCAACCGACTCTCCTCCGACGCGCAGGGCAACCTCTTCATGGAGACTGGAAACGGTGCCTTCGACCCGTCCAAGGGTAATTACGGCGACAGCTTTATCAAGCTCTCGGTCGACCCCACGACCTCGGCGGCGACTCCCAATATCAACGGATGGGGGCTTAAGGTTGCCGACTACTTCACGCCATTCAATCAACAGGCACTTGCGAATGCCGATGAGGACCTTGGCTCCGGCGGCGTGCTCCTGCTTCCCGATTCGTTCGGGACGGCCCTGCACCCTCACCTGCTTATCGGCTCGGGCAAGGAAGGAAAGATCTATCTGATCGACCGCGACAACATGGGTAAGTTCGATGCGACCTCCGACCATGTGGTACAGGAGTCGATATCGATCAAGGGCGCCTGGTCTTCGCCCGCGTTGCTTGGATCGACATTCTATTATTCGACGCAAGGAGACACCGCCAAGGCGTTCACGCTGAGTCCCGGTGCCTTCGCGACCACGCCTTCTTCGTCGTCTTCGGACACTTTCGCCTATCCCGGCGCGACGCCAAGCATCACGGCGAATGGCACCACCAGTGGAATCGTATGGGCGATCGATAGGGGGACGTCGCAGCTTCGTGCCTACGATGCCTCGAACCTGGCAAATGAGCTTTACACCAGCGGCCAGGCGGCCAACACTCGCGATGCGCTGGGTCCGGCGACCAAGTTTAGCGTGCCGACGATCGCCAATGGTCGCGTCTTCGTGGGCACCCAAAATAGCGTCGTCGGCTTCGGCTTGCTCAACGCCCCGTCACCCCCCGCTTCGCCGACAAGCCTCGCGGCCAAGACGGCTTCCAGCTCCGAGATCGACCTGGTCTGGACGGATAACGCGAACAACGAAGATCAGTTCCTCGTCGAACAATCGACGGATGGTCAAACCTTCACGCAGGCAGCTACGACCGCCGCGAATGTGGCGTCGTTCAATGTCACCGGACTACAGGCGAACACAACATACACCTATCGCGTTCGAGCCTCAAATTCCACAGGCCCATCGGGCTACTCGAATACCGCGGGCGCGACCACGTCCTTCCAAACGGGAACGCTGAATGCCCCGAGCGAACTGCGGGCCGTCGCGACCTCCGGCAGCACGACGATGCTCACCTGGACCGACAACTCGACGAACGCGACGGGCTTTCTGATTGAGAGGAAGGCGGAAACGACAGCTTATGCCCAGATCGCCTCAGTGGGGGCGGGTGTGACCACCTATCCGGACACGGGGTTGATCGCCAACATCGCTTACACCTATCGCATTCGAGCAACGAATGGCACTTCGAGTTCGTTTTACTCCAACGAATCCGTTCTGACCACGCCGATCCCACCTGTCACACCCTCGGATGCGAAGATCACAAAAGTTACTTCCAACGAGATCGATCTCGCCTGGAACGACAACGCCAATAATGAGGACGGTTACAAGATTCTTCGCAAAACCGGCACCGGCGGCGCGTATGACCTTGTCGCCACCTTGCCAGCGAACAGCACTTCCTATGTCGACACGGCCATCCTTCCGAACACGTTCTACGATTATCATATCCAGGCATTCAACATCGCGGGTTACGCCGACTTCACCGGCGTGAACACGACGACCCCCGCGATCCCGGTGCCCACAACGGCGATTGATTTCAGCGCGGGCTTCGCCGGTTCGGATTCACAACTCACTCGGAATGGATCAGCGCGGATCAATGGCGACCGGCTGACGCTTACCGACGGCAAGAACGGCGAATCCACAAGCGTTTGGACGTCTCAGCCGGTTTCCGTCACTCAGTTCAACACGAAATTCCGGTTCCAGCTGACCAACCCGAACGCTGATGGCTTCACCTTCTCGATTCAAGGAAACTCGGCGACCACGACCAACGGCTACACCAACGGCGGGAGTGGGCTGGCCTATCAAGGAATCGGCAAGAGCGTTGCCGTCAAATTTGATATCTACGGTAGGGGAAGCGAGTCCAACTCTACCGGACTGTACACCAACGGTGCCGCCCCGACGAGCGCGGGCTCGATCGGACTATCGAAGAAGGCAGTGGACCTGCACAGCGGGGACGCCTTTGATGTGTTGATGAGTTACAACGGCACCGCGCTAAGTGTGACGATTACCGACACCGTGACCAATCGATCGGCGTCGCAGTCTTACAATATCGATATTCCCAAGACGGTTGGGGGAGGCAGCGCTTACGTGGGCTTTACGGCTGCCACGGGAGGGCAGAACGCGACTCAGGAGATCCTCTCCTGGACCTACAATCCGTTGACCTCGTCATCGACACTTCCGGTTCCCTGGGGAAATCTGGACATCGG
>JAYVYS010000527.1:0-6670 GCA_043784005.1 Isosphaeraceae bacterium | reverse complement strand
AATAAAGCCGCGGAGCCGGCCAAGCGGGCACTCGCGGACGCTCGGGAGAGCCAGAAAGCGATCGCGGACGAACTCAAATCCATGCTCGATGGCCTGAGTGAGTTTGAGACATACCGAGGCGTGGTCAAGGATGCGCAAAATTTGCTCAAAGAACATGAGCAGGTGATGAAGCAAACGGCCGACGTCGCCGAGAAGCGGGACTTAACCGGTAAAACCCCCGAGCAGTTGACCAACGATCAAAAGGCCGACCTCGATAATCTTGCCCAGCGTCAAGCGAGTGTCGCACGAAACTTGCAAAACCTTCAGGAAAAGATGGACCAGATGGCGAAGCGGCTGGCGGAGTCTGACCCGCTCGCCGCATCCGCCATGACCGAAGCCGCCGAACAGGCCCGCAAGAAGCAAACCTCGGCGAAAGTCGGGGAAGCCGCCGATCAACTCGCGAAGAATCAGATGGGGGCGGCGCGGTCGGGTCAGGAACAGGCACGGCAAGAACTCAAGGACCTTGTGGACGCGATCCAGAACCGTCGCGAGCGTGAGCTTTCACGACTGGTACGCGAAATGAAGAACGCCGAAGCGGAGCTCGAAAAGCTCAAAGAGCGTCAGACCAAGAATCTCGCGAAGACGCGTGCCGCCCAGAAGCTCCAGGACCCGAAGCAAAAGGCCAACGAACTGAAACGGCTCGCGAAGGAACAGGCCGAGATCCGGAAGGAACTCGATCGTCAGCTCAAACGGCTCGCGAAACTCAACGCGGGTGGCGCATCCAAAGCCGGCGAACAGGCCGCGGCGAAGATGGGAAAGGCTCAAGAAGAGCTCGATCAGGCTCAAGGCGAACAGGCTGACAAGGATCAGGACGATGCCCTCGCCGACCTCGAAGACGCTCAGGACAAGCTTCAAGAAGCGCGCAAAGAGGCCGAGGAACAGCTTGCGATGGAGCAAATTCTCAAGATGGGCGATCAGCTCAAGTCGCTCGCCGAACGACAATCCAAACTTGCCGACGACACCGTGACTTTTGAGACGCTTCGAGTTGAGAAAAAGGACCTGCTCACGACGGCCCAAAAGAAGGGTGTTCGAAACCTCGGAGTCGTCGAGGAAGCCTTGAAAGATGAGACCACCGAGCTGACCGAAAAACTCGAAGGAGCGCCCGTTTTCGCACTGACGCTAAAGCGAGCCGCTCAAGGAATGGACACGGCGGCGAGGCGTTTGCAGACGTTGAAAACGGACGAACCGACCCAACTGGCCGCCCGTTCCGCCGCGACCCGGTTCAAGCAACTCATCGACTCTCTCAAGGCCGATGATTCCAAGAATGGTGGTGGTGGTGGTGGGGGAGGTGGTGGTGGAGGTGGTGGTGGAGGCGGAGGTGGCGATGGAATCCCCCCCGCGGCTCAGATCAAGATGCTCAAGGCCTTGCAGTTGGAGATCAACGAACGGACGGAGTTCTTCGACGAGCTGAAACGCCGAGGGAAAGAGCTTAATCCGGAGCAGACGGATGAGCTTGAAACACTCAAGACGGACCAAGGGGCTCTCGCCGACTTGGTCCGAGACCTCACGAAGCCCCGGACCAATGACGCGGAGGTGGAACAATGACCACGACCGGAAGCCGTCGGCGAATCGTTCATTCGCTGACAACCCTGCTGATCCTGGCTCTGGCAGGGTCCCCCATCGCGTTCGCCCAGGACGCCTCAAAGCCCAAGGACGAGGCGCTCGAAGGCTTATTGAAAAAACTTGGCGACGACAAACCGGCAAATCGAGACGAGGCGAAGAAACCCGAGTCGAACGACCCCTCGCCCAAATCCAAAGCCGAATCCGCCCCCTCAAAGCCGGCAAGTAAGCCGGTCGGGGAGATCGCGCCCAAGGACGAGGATCTCGATAACCTTCTTGAAAAGCTCGGAACGTCGCGAGACAAACCCTCCGCCGATGATAAGTCTCCGGGAGGCGGTAAAGGCGAGCCAATGCCAGACGACCCTCGGGCTCCCAAGTCCGGAGAAAACAAGAAGCTGGATCCCGGCACGTTTTCGGATAAAGACAAGGTTCTCGACGAGCATATCGCCGAGATCACCGGTAAACGGCGCAAAAAGAAGGAACAGCAGCAGCAACAGCGCGAGGGAGAGGAAAAAGGTCCGCTCTCCGACGTGATCAAACAGATGCGCGACGTTGAGAAGAAGCTCGGAGACGCGGAGACCGGCGAGGACACCCGCAAAGAGCAGACGCAGATCGTCAAGAAGCTCGACAACCTGATCGAACAAATGCGAAGCATGAGTCCGCAGCAGAAAATGCAAAAAGGGTTGGCGATGAAGCCTGGGCAGAAGCCCGGTCAACAGCCTGGGGACCAACCAGGTACGACCGGCGGGAACGCACCGATGACAAAGCCCTTGAAACCGGAAACCAAGCGATCTCTCCTCGCAGGCAAGGATTCGTGGGGACATTTGCCGCCTGAGATGCGTCAGGAGATGGAAAACGTCTTCAAGGAAGAACCGTTGCCGTCTCGCGAAGAACTCGTTCGCCGATATTATCTCTCAGTGTCGAAAAAAAGCCTCAACCGCGGGGAGTGACTTTATGAGAGCCCCGATACGATCGAGATCGGCCTGCGCGCTTCGGGTCGCGCTTGCGGCTTCGCTTGTTGGAATGTTGATGCCTGGCGCTTTGGGACAGGATGCGGGGGCCAAGAAAGCGAGTGGCGGATTCGTTGAGGCCCGTCGTGGAGACGTGCCGGAAGGCTCCGCGGAGATGATTACTCCTCAGACCGATCGCGCCATCCAGGCCGGATTGGTATGGCTCTCCAAGCAACAAAACTCCGATGGTTCTTTCGGTTCCGGGACCTATCGAGGAAACATCGCGGTTACTAGCCTTGCAGGCCTTGCGTTCATGGCGTCGGGTTCGACACCGGGGCGCGGGCCGTTCGGCACCCAAATTGACAAGGCGCTCTTATATGTGATGGAGAACACGTCTCCGGCCGGGTTCATCGCAGTCGCCGCGGCCACCACCCACGGCCCGATGTACTCGCACGGGTTTGGAACACTTTTCCTCGCCGAAGCCTACGGAATGACACACCGGCCCGAGATTCGCGAGAAGCTTCAAAAGGCCGTTCGTCTGATCATCGACACGCAGAATTTCGAGGGGGGCTGGCGGTATCAACCTGTCCGTCGCGACGCCGACCTCTCCGTCACCATCTGCCAGATCAACGCATTGCGTGCCGCGCGGAATGCCGGGATTTTCGTACCGAAAGAGACCGTCGAGAACTGCATCAAATACGTGAAGCAGTCTCAGAACCCCGATGGGGGATTTCGATACATGCTGCAAGGAGGAGCGAGTTCCTTCCCACGCTCGGCCGCGGGAGTGGTCGCGCTCTATAGTGCCGCGGTTTACGATGCGAAAGAGCTTGAATCGGGAGTGACTTACCTTAAGCAGTTCATGCCCGAAATCAAACTCGGCAGTCGATACAGCCATTACTTCTACGGCCACTATTATGCCGCGCAGGCCATGTGGATTCGTGGCGGTGACGACTGGGGGATCTGGTATCCAGCGATCCGCGACGAACTCGTCCGTCGCCAGGCCGTATCGTCGGGCGGGTACTGGTCGGACAGCATCTGCAACGAATATGGCACCGCCATGGCCCTGATTATTCTACAGATGCCAAACTCGTATCTGCCAATCTTCCAGCGCTGAGGTTTGTACGATGTCCGCGATTCTTCATGGCTCGAATCTCGTCCAGATTCTTACCCTGACGATTTGTTTGCTTCCTAATGTAGTGCGAGGTTCTGACGGACCCGTGGCTTCTGATCCGTTATTCAACGCCCTCAGGACGGACGGAAGTTCGGTGATCGGTCGCGTTCGCGAATTCTCGGCGGGGGGAGTCACGCTCATATCCCTTGATGGGAAAGAACAGGTCATTCCTCCGGGACAACTCGTCAAGCTGACTCGTGAAGGGTTTGGGGTGAGCTATGCGGCCGAGCCGCCGGTTGCGATTTTCCCCGGCGGCGATCGGCTCCATCGATCGACCTTCGGCGCGGCGACTGAAACGACACTGGAGCTTCAATCCTTCTCGCTGGGAAATCTTCCTCTGACTGTCCCACTAGATAGTCTTTTGGGCCTGGTCATGCCCGTCCCCACCGACACCGGCGCGGACGCCATCGAGTCTTTGATCTTGCGAATTCGCGAGGAGCCTCGAAAGTCCGAGGTGCTCTGGCTCGGAAATGGGGACCGTATCAACGGGGGGTTTCTGGGGCTTTCGGAGAAAACCGTCGAGTTTCTCCAAGGGAAAACACCCATCAAGATCGACCGTTCCGGCATTCTCGCCATCGGATTCGAACCGGGACTTGTCTCCTACCCTCAGCCCAAGGTCGGTTTTTTCGAGCTGATCTTCACGGACGGCTCACGGTTGGGCGTGACGGACGTCAAGCTCCAACTGGGACAGGTCGCGGCGACGACTCGATTTGGCGCGAAGATCAAGGTTCCCTTGGCGGATCTCATTCGCATTTATGCTCGAACGCCCTCGATCGTCTATCTGACGGAACGCACTCCCGGCGCGGAGAAGTCGATTCCCTACGTCGGCCCCCCCCGCCCGTCACGTCGGGATGTCACCGTTGAAGGGCAAACGATGAGGCTTTCCGGACACGAATACGATCGAGGAATTGGGACGCAGAGCCGTTCCCTTCTTGCATATCGACTTAAGCCCGGCGATAAACGTTTCCAGACACTCGTCGGAGTCGATGATCGCGCGGGGCCGCTTGGAAACGTCGTCTTCCGGGTGCTGGTTGATAACAATCAAGAGCTTTATGCCTCCCCGCCTATGGCTGCGAGGGATTCTCCCAGGTCGATTGATGTCGATGTTTCCAAGGCGAAAGTATTGATTCTGATCACCGAGTTCGGAGAGCGCGGGGCCGTTCGAGATATCGCCGACTGGGTAGAGTCTCGGATCATCCGCTGAGATTCACAGGACAACCGACCGGTCCATCATGCCGTCCAGTCGCGTTCCGATCATCGCCACGCAAGGTCCAGACTCATGAGAGACGAGACCGAGACCGATCCTGTCGAGCGTCTGATCAGCCTCGGTCATCTTTCTTCGGGTGTGGGTCATCATGTGATCAACGCCTTGAGCGCGATCGTGAGCAATGCGGAACTCCTTCGTCTCAAGCCGCCGGCCGCAACCTTCGCCGATCCCGCGGCGCTCGCGGGAACGATCATCAAAACCGCACTCGATGCCGCGACCGTGGCGCGCAGACTCATTGATTACACACGCTCGGTCACCTCGATCGAGCCGGACAGGGCGGCCTTTCAAACCGACAGGTTGCGTCTCGATCAGCTCGCGGCGGCGGTGATCGATGCGGAACGAGCGGGCTCTCGGTCCGAGATCGCCTGGGAGAGCGACCTGACCCCCGTCGCGCCGATCTGTGGTCACGAGGGGCAACTGCGGTCGATGCTCAACCACCTGATCCGCAACTCCCGCGAAGCATTGCCTCCGAGCGGCGGAATCATTCGCGTGTCAACTTCGACCGATTCGAGAGGATGGATCATGCTGGAGATTCGGGATACCGGCCTGGGCATGGATTCGGCGACGCATCAGCGCGCGGTCGAGCCGTTTTTTAGTTCCAGGCCAGGTCATCTGGGCGTTGGCCTAAGTATCGCCAACGGGATCTGGAGAAGGCACCGGGGGACGCTGTCGATCCATAGCCATCTGGGTGAAGGGACAGTCGTACGGCTTTGTGTCGAACCGGTCCATGAGTCACCGTAAGCGTGGCGCGGTCTTGAGCAGCCCTGGCCCGCATTCGCGCCGGTGTGTCATTTCATAGTCGCGATAGGAAATCGGACCGTCGCTTCAATTCCGCCTGAGTCCGCGTAGTCCAGCTTGATCGAGCCGCCAAGTTGTTCGACCATTTCTCGACAGGTGGCCAAACCCAGACCACTGCCTTGCGCTGTCGATCGTCCATCGCGTGGGAGTCGAAAAAACGGCTCGAACACCTGACCGAGGTACTCGGCTGGAATGCCCGGTCCATTGTCAGAGACCTTAACTGACCAGTGGTCTCCGTCGAAGAGCCCGACGACCCGGACATTACCTCCTTCACCGGTGTACTTGAGAGCATTCGACGCCAGGTTCACGAGAATCTGCTGGCACCGTGAGACGTCGGTCAGGATGGTGGCGTCGGGACCTTCAACCACGCACTCCCAGCCGATCTTGGACTGTGAAGCGAGATCCGCGAACTCGCGATCGACTTCCCGGATGAGCGCGCTGATCGTGAAGCTCCCGAGGTTGAGCGGTCGAGTGCCATGCACGAGACCGGCGTAATCGAGATAACAGCGAGTCAAGCTCAGCATCTCGTCGCACAACTCAGCCATGGTCTGAACGTGCCCGCGCTGCTCGCATTTGAACCCTTTGGGGGATTCGACCAGAAGGAGGTCGAAACCCACGCGAAGCGACTCCAGCGGTCGACAAAGTTCTTGGCTAAGGTTCGAGAGAATGCACCGAAGATCGTCACGATCGATCATCGGCCGGCCTAGGTCCGGTCCGGACGATGGGAATGCTTGGCTTTGCGCGTCCATGGTTTTCTTTCAACGCAGGCATCGGCGTGGAAGGGGCATCTGCCTGAACCGGGCCAGATTCATACCAGACATCCCCTGGTATCTCATTGTGAAGGCACGCGATAAAGAACCGCGAATTTTCGGTCAACAAGTCGAA
>JAYVYS010000526.1:0-11710 GCA_043784005.1 Isosphaeraceae bacterium | reverse complement strand
TCGGGCGGTTCGAGTCTCGGCGCGGACTGGTGCGGAGCGGGATGGCCTATCTGGCGGGTGTCGGGCTCGCGGCGAGTGTCTTTCTGACCTACCTGTGGGTCAACGGGATCGGTCTGGAGCGGACGATCCTCTTGCTCGGCCGTTATCACGCGATGAGCAACGCGCACGCGGGATTTCGTTATGGATTGTTTGCCCAGGTTGTCTTGATGCGGACCTTGCTCGGGCTGATCGTGGCGGGTGCGTTGGGTTGGGTGTGGAATGGCCTGAGGAAGCGGAGGCCCGGTGGTCCGTACGAGCCGGCGCTGGCGGTCTGGCTTGTGGCTCAGATGCTTTTGGTCTCTTATCCGTACAAGCAATATTACGCCCCCTGGTTTCTCTTCGCGTCGGGTTTCGTGCCATCGTTGGGGCCGATCCTCGGGGGAGTCCTCAAGGGTGGCCGAGGCTTGGTTTTCGTCGTGGCGTGCGTGTTGTCGATGCAAGGTTCGTATCAGGTCGCCCGGTTCTGGGTGGGAACGGGTGTGGGGGTTTCCGAGAACGAACTCATCCGATGGATGAACAAGGTTTCGAGTCCCGAAGATCGTGTCGTCGGGTCTCCTCCTTACCACCCGATCCGTCGTGAGGATACGTTTTTTCTCTCGTTCAACACGTCGGACCCGAACGGCTTTGACTCGGAGCGGATCTTCGAGGGCTTGCCCGGTCTCCGGCCGTTCGTGACCGAGGATCATTATCGGGCCGAGCTTGAGGCCCATCCTCCCGCTTTGGTCGTGTTGCGGAGCCCGGTGTTCGAGGTGACGCACCCGGCGAGGCAACGGGCCGTGGTCGAAAAATTCCTGCTGTCGCGTGGTTATCAGGCGGTCCGCGTGGGCGTTGTCTGGTTCGCGCTTCGACCCGACCGCTATCAGCAGGCGCGGCGCAATGGGTATCTGGAATGACGTCGCTCAATGGTCGAATTTCGCGGTTCCTTTTCAAATAGCGGAGGCGATGCGTTGACCCGTGCGGCGGAGTCGGAATCCTCATCCATCAAGACTTGGGCCATGTTGCTGGCGGGCATTCTCGCGGGGCAACTCTGGCTGTATGGACCGAGCTTGATCGGCAGGCGTTTGCTCGCGCCGACGGATTTGTTGACAGCGCCCGGAGAATTGAACGTCGTCGGGGTCTCGCGAACAGGGCCATCCCAGCATGTGATGATGGACCCGGTGCAGGTGTTTTATCCGTGGCTAAGGTTCGCGGCGCGCGAGGTCCGCGCGGGGCGCTTGCCGACCTGGAACCCTTACGCTTATTGCGGCAGCCCGTTCCTGGCCAATATGCAATCGGCGGTCTATTCGCCATTCACAACGCTTTTTTACCTCTGGCCCGACCCCCGAGTTCTTCCCTGGATTCAGTTGCTGAAAGCGCTGGTGGCCGGGATCGGCGCATTTGGATTCTTACGCGCGATCGGCCTGAGCAAATGGCCCGCGATCGTCGGCGGCTGGTGCTTTCCCCTGTCTGGTTTTTTGAACGTCTGGCTGAACTTCCCGCTGAGCGCGGCGGCGGTCTGGCTGCCGGCGGGGATGTGGGCCGTCGCGGCCTTGTTGAAAAAGCCTCGCGGATGGGGAGGGCCGAGCCTCGCGGTCCTGGTCGGCTTGATGCTCGTGTCGGGCCACTTGGAAACGTCAGCACATGTGCTTTTGGGTATGGGAATCTTCGGCGCGTGGACCTGGCTGGCGAACAGCCGGGGAAGGATCTGGAGGCCCGAGCCGGCGCTGGTGGCGAAGGCGACGGCCTTGGCGCTGTTGCTGGGACTGGCGCTGGGGGCCGCCCAGGTCTTGCCGACCTTGGAATATGTCCGGTCGAGCCATCGGCTGCAACTCCGGCGTGAGTTCCAGACCGAGCGAGACTACGCCACCCAAACCCTGCGTTGGGAAGCGGTGCGGCTCGCTTTCCCTTTACTGGCGGGGACCGAGCAAGCGGGGAGTCGTGCCTTGACCGGCACCGGGATTCATGAGAGCGGCGCGAACGGCTTTGTCGGGGTCACTCTGCTTTTGCTGATGCCAATCGGCATTGCCGCGGGCTGGAGGCGCTCGGAAACCTGGCTTTGGCTGTTTGTGACGGTTTGGTTCGCGGCCCCGATGTTTCAGATCCCCGTGCTCCGATGGTGGGACCACCTGCCGCCGTTCCATCTCGCGGCAAACAGCCGGGCGCTACTGCTTACGGGATGGGGCGTTCTCGTTTTGGGATCGCTCGGGCTCAACTCACTGAGCGAGCGAAGTTCCGCGAGCCGGGCCGGTGTCTTCGTTTCCATCGGGCTTGCCGCTTTGCTGCTGGTGGGTTTACTGGCGGCTCTGTTGGACCCGATGGTGCTCCGAAACGCGGTCCCGCCCTCGACGTGGCCCTGGTTTCAGCGCTATCTCTGGCAATCGGCGGCGGTCACGGCGCTGGCTCTGGCGGGTCTGCTGATCTGGCTAATTGTGCCGCGTGTCCGACGAGGAGCACGGGCCGGGCTTGGTTTACTTGCGTTCGGAGAACTTCTCGCGACGGCGACCGGGTTCAACCCGCAGGTCGATCCGTCCACGTTTTATCCTGAGAATGCGCTTTGCCGCTTCCTTTCGGACCGTGTCGGCGAGGGCCGGATCTGCGGTCTCTGGGGAGCATTGCCGCCCAACCTGGCGATGGCGTACGGCCTCCGCGACGTTCGCGGGTACGACGCGGTCGATCCCGACCCGTATGTCGAGCTGCTTCTCGCGATGCGCGGGCATTTCGGTCCGCCCCACGCCATCACCTGGCAACTCGCGACCGGACCTTCACCGCTGTTCGACATGCTCGGCGTTCGCTACTTCATCACACCCATGCCCGTCGCCGAATTTGGTGAACCCGTCGCCCAATGGAATGGTAAGTTTGTTTATCAAAACAATCGTGCCTTGCCACGCGCATTCATCCCGCGTCGGGCCGTGCTCGTGCCGCAAAGCGCAGAGCGGCTCCGCCGTCTGGGCGATACTTCATTCGATCCCCGCTCCGAAGTGCTGATCACCTCGGCCTCAAGGCTGCCCACTACCTTGATGAGCGGTTCGGCGTCAATCGTGACGGAATCGGCCGATCGCGTGGTTTTGAAGGCCGATTGCGCGACGGAAGCCGTGATCGTTCTGGCCGATGCCTGGTCTGCGGGCTGGACGGTGAAGGTCGATGGCGTGTCTGCGGAAGTGCTTCAGGCCAACCATGCGGTCCGTGCCGTTGTGGTTCCACGAGGCGCGCATCGCATCGTCTGGAGTTATCGACCGAAGATGGTATGGTGGGGACTGGCATGCAGTCTTTTCGCGATGGGTGGTATCGCGATTCAAGCGATCGGGGTTGCGAGGCGGCGAACCGACGCGATCGGCGGTCCCTGACGACAGACTCCCGCATGGATACGATCCATCGATAGGCCTCAAGAGCCCGACCATGAGACCCCTCGCCGAATGGAAGCTCTGGGCCGCTTTGTGTTTCGGGCTGTTGATCGGTCTCGTTAACGTGGCCAAACCGGTCCATGTTGACGACGCTCTGTATTTAAACATCGCGCGACGGATCGTGACTCATCCCCTTGATCCGTTTGGCGGTATCCTGAACTGGCAGCAAATCCCCGAACCGACCTACAACGTCAGCATCAGCCCGCCGTTGCTGAGCTACTGGTTCGCGATGGTGATGATTGTGGCGGGTGAAAACATTCCGCTCCTGCACCTGTCGATGATCCCGTGGCTGCTCCTGGCCTGTTGGGGTGTCTTCCGGCTTGGAGAGCGCTGGGCGAACGCGGGATTGCTGACGGTCCTGCTCGTGATCGGTGGTCCCGCGGTGGTCGTGGGCCTGAACCTGATGCTGGACGTTCCGCTCCTGGCGTGCATGTGCGCGAGCGTCGAATTCCTGGCGCGGATCGAAACAACTCGGACCCCGGTGCGGATGCTCGCGCTCGCTTCGGCGTTCGCGGCGATCGGGGTCGGTATCAAGATGCCGGCCCTGGCTTTGGTTCCGGTGTTTCTGGTCGCGTCGCTGACAACGCGACGGTGGGGGCCGGCGCTCGCCGCTTTGGGACCGCTCTTGGCGCTTGTGTGCTGGCAGACGATCAGCCGGTCGATTTACGGAACGTCGCAGGTGAATGCGGGACTCTCCTTTCTTGCGAAGCTCCAGACGTCCCTGCTGCCGCAGACGATCGAACGCATCCTCACCATGATGGTGATTCTGGCGACGACGTTTCCTCTCTGGCTTGCGACCCCCTGGAGAAGCCGTCGCGCGATCGGCCAGGCGCTGATCGCCGGATTGGCGACCGCGACCGCCGCCTGGTTGCTCCGTTCGACACCGATGAACCGGCTCACAGAGGTCACCCCCGCCTTTCTCGGCGCCGTGTTCCTGGGCACATTTAGCGTCGCGGCGATCGTCTGGCCAGGCCGGCCCTGGACGCTGAAGTCATTCGATCCGCGCTTGTGGCTCGCAGCCTGGATCGTCTCGGGCGCGGCGGTCGTCATCCTTTTCGGACCCTTTGTCGCCGTTCGGAGCTTCCTTCCGATCCATCCACCACTCGCGATCTGGTTGATCGGAGGCTTCGATCCGGTCCGGCCCCGGCGGGCAGCTCTGTGGTTCACCGTCGCCCTGACGCTCTTATTGAGCATCTTGCTTGCGGCGACCGACCTGCATTGGGCAAGTTGTTATCCGCGGGCCGTCCGGGAGATCGCGGCGCGATTCGGCGGGTCGAACCGGCCGATCGACTTTCTCGGCCACTGGGGCTGGCAATATTATGCCGAGCGCGCGGGCTTTCGACCCTGGGACGCCCGACGCATCGACGCGCCCGCCGGCACGATCGTCGTCATCCCCTATCGGGCGGACAAGCAATGGATCAACCCCATGGTCGTGAGCCGATTCCGCCCCGTCGATGAAATCACGATCTCACGCTCCGCGCTTCGATTCACGACCTGGAACCGTGAGTCGGGCTTCCGGTTCTACGGTGGCGATTTCGGACAATTGCCTTGGGGTTTCTCAAACGAGCCGACGGAGCGGTTCTCGATTTACGAGATCGAACCTCAAATGGGATTCAACAATCGGCGTTGAAATCTGGTTGACGGCCCTGATCCACGCCACGCCTTTGGCCATCCGTCATCGGTCATTTTTTCGTTTCCTCATCGCTCCCAAATAACATAATAAGTTCAGCAATTCCTGATCCTTGGGGTGGCATGGGCTTCTAGCCCGTGTTCCACAATTTCACGGGCAGGATGCCCGTGCCACGGTTTCCCCTCGTGCCACGGTTTCCCCTCGTGCCACGGTTTCCGCTCGTGCCACGGCTTCCGCTCGGGATCTAAATACTCAACCTATTTATTCGCGGTCCCTGAGAATCCTATTTCGGTGTGAGCATCGCTTGACGTTTCGCCCGAAACTCAGCGCCCGGTTTCCATTCCGGAAAGCTCGACCCCTGAGCGATCCGATAGCCGACCTCGGTGTAGAGTTTTAGGTCTTCCTCGGCCCCGGAGAGGTCCCAGCCCGGCTTCACTTCATCTGAGACCTTGTGGTAGTCGTTTTGCGTGTATTCCGCCCGCATCTTGGGGCCGAATTCGGCGGGCTTGCCAAGATAGTCCAGACCGCCTCTCGCGTTCACCGCCGGTACGCCCTGTTTTACGAATTCAAAGTGATCGGAGCGATAAAACAGGCCTTTTTCGGGCTCGGCGTCGCCAACGACGATCCGACCTTGCGCCCTTGCGGACGACGCGATCAGGTCGTCGAGCGTGCTGAGCCCGAGGCCCAAGCTGGCCAGGTCGCGCGTTTTGCCCCAAAGGTTGATCACGTCCATGTTCAGGTCGGCAAGTGTTTTTTCGAGCGGATACAGTGGGCGAGTGGCGTAATACTTCGCGCCGAGGAGTCCTTTTTCCTCCGCCGTGACCGCCAGAAACAGCACCGAGCGTTTCGGCGGAGGATCGATCTTTGTGAACGCGCGGCCGATTTCCAACAACGCGGCGGTTCCCGATGCGTTATCCGCGGCGCCGTTGAAGATCTGGTCGCCTTTGAGAGTGTCATCTTTGCCCAGATGATCCCAGTGGGCCGTATAAACGATGTACTCGTTCTTGAGCTTTGGGTCGGACCCTTCCAGTTTCGCGACCACGTTTTTCGACTTGACCTCACGTAGCGTGTTGGCCACCGAGAAGTTAGCTTTCGCGTTGAGACGAACCGGGCGAAACTCCTTCGTCGCGGCGGCCTTTTTCAAGGCGTCGAAATCCTGTCCCGATCCTGTCAGGAGCGTCTTCGCCATGTCGAGTGTGAGCCAACCTTCGACCGCCACACGCTCGACGGGCTTGCCGGGAGTGGCGATATCAAAGTTTTCATGCGCCCAGCCTTGCACCACGGCGTAAGGATATCCCGCGGGGGTGGTCTCGTGAATGATCACCGCCGCGGCCGCTCCTTTTTCCGTGGCGATCTCATATTTATACGTCCAGCGCCCATAATACGTCATCGCCTTCCCCTTGAAGACGTTGGGGTCGAGCTTCGAGGGGTCGGCCGGGTCGGGAACCGGCGGGTCGTTGATAAGCATGACGACCGTCTTGCCGCGAACGTCCAGCCCTTTGTAGTCGTCCCAGCCGTATTCCGGCGCGACGATGCCATAGCCGACGAACACGACCTCTGAGTTCTCGACCTCAACCTTCTGGGCCTGTCGGCGGGAGACTGCGACCCAGTCGTCGGTAAACTTCAGGTCGAGGGTTTTTCCACCCAACGAGAAACTTCCCTTCACATCCTTCGCGGTGAAGCCAACGAGCGGGACGTCTTGAACGTAGGTGCCGTCGGGGTTGCCGGGTTTGAGACCGAGGGCCTTGAATTGGCGGGTCAGGTAGTCGACGGATTTGGTCTCGCCGTCAGTTCCCGGAGCGCGGCCTTCAAAGGCATCGGAGGCGAGCACTTTGATGTGTTCGAGCACCGCATCGCCGTGGATGGCGTCAAAGGCGGGCTTGAGTGCGGGGTCGATCTCAACGAGGGGGGCAGGGGCGGGGGCAGGGGCGGGGGCAAGGCTGGCCGCGGCCAGACTGAGGCCCGCCAGGATGGCGAGCTGTCGGGTCTGCGATCGCATGAATGCCTCTCGGTCAATTCGAGGTCGGTCGGGTGGGGTCGTATCCGTCAACCAAAACCAAATCATCATACGAGAGCCGAAAGTTGAAGGCGACAGCGCGGAAGACTCTCTTTAAGAGAATTTACGGGTAAGGAATTCCAAGGAATCCTGATCGAACGGTCCGACATTTGCACTTTTTTATCGTTTCGACGATAGCTCTGTTCGATCGGGTCGGCTTTTCCTACCTCGAAGGCGCATCCGCAATGCCAAACACAACAGAGACGAGCCCTCCGAATCACACGCCGGTCATCTTTCCGGACGGCCAACATTTGTTCTGCCATAATTGCGGGTCGGAAATCGAGATCGTGGTCGCCTGCCTGTGTGACCCGCCCGACATGATGTTGCAATGCTGCGGCAAGGACATGCTTCCCACCCCTCGACCCGAGCATTGAGCCCAGGACTGACGACGTCGAGACGGAAACCATTGCCTCAAGAGTGAGTTCGGTGTATCTTCCGCGTGTCGATCAAGGGAGGGATGACACGTAAGGGGGGACCGTTCCGCATGGCGGCTCAAGTCACCAGCGTCTTCATGTACGTGAACAACGTCGAGAAGTCGCTTGAGTTCTATAACGAAATCGTTGGCGCCGAGATCAGGCAGATCCACGCCGAGGAAGAAGGCGCGCCGATCAGCCTGGTGGTAATGCGCTTAGGCGATTTCACGCTTATGCTCCATCCGCAAGAGCCGCACGCCGCCGAGTTCAACGACACGCGTGTCGGCGTGGGCATGCACTTGCAATTACGGGTCGACGATGTGGATGCATTCCACCAGCATTGCCTCGACCAAGGCGCGATCATGAGCGTGTCCGGCGAACCGACCGATCAAAACTGGGGCTGGCGAGAGTTCGCCCTCAAAGATCCTGACGGCTACGTCTGGTCTGTCTACGAAGACAAGTCGGGTGGCCAGTGGACCTGAGGATGCTGGCGGTTACTCCGGCCCTTTTATTGTGGCCGGAACGACCGTTTTCGGCGGGGCGGACTTTGTGGTGACGAAGTAATAGATCCCTACGGACACGAGAAATAGGGCGTAAAGCCGCTTGACCGCGACCGTGGGCAACGAAAGGGTGAGCTGCGCTCCCAGGTAGGCCCCAAGAAAGAGCCCGACCGCGATCCAGGCTCCGTGGAAGATGCTCAATTGTCCCGCGCGATGATAGGCGAAGACGCCGAGCAGACCCACGGGCCAAAGGAGGGCGAACATTGATGTTCCCGTCGCGGCTTTCTGGCTGATCCCGAAGAAAAGGACGAGCGCGGGAACGATCACGAGGCCGCCGCCGATGCCGAACATTCCGCTCAGGATTCCTGCCACGAACCCCAGTCCCAGCACCGGTAAGATCGTTGCCCAGTCAAACGTCATCGGTCGTTCCTCCCTTTGAAATGCCGCTCGATTCGGCGACTGCGAGCACCCGCGCGCAGGCGACGATTCCCGCCGTTTCGACCCGTAAGAGCGTCTCACCCAGACCCATGATCGTCCAGCCCGCATTTTGGGCGGCGACGACTTCCTCTTCCGAGAATCCTCCTTCCGGGCCGATGGCAAGGTGGACCGCGGCGATTTCGGAAGCTTTCAAGCCCGCTGGAAAAGGCGATCCCGAGGGATGACAGAGAAGCCGGGGTCCCATCAACGACCCCAGGATCTTCGCCAAACGGATCGGTTCGTCGATCGTCATGAGCCGGTTCCGGCCGCATTGTTTCGAGGCCTCGATCACAGTGCGCCTCAGTCTGTCAAGCTTCGAAGCGCGAGGGTCGACGGTGGATCGGTCGGTCAAGATCGGGATGATCCGACCGACTCCCAGTTCCGTCGCCTTTTCAACGAGCCAATCGAAGCGATCTCCCTTGGGAACGGCGGTCGCAAGGCTCACGAAGCAAGGGGCGTTGCGCTGGGGCAGGGGGTCGCCGACGGCCCGAAGCTCCACCCGGTCTTTGCCGATCGCGAACACTTCGGCACGGGTGGCGAAGTTTCGGCCGTCGAAGATTTCAACGATTTCGCCGACCTCGACCCGCCGAACCCGCGTCAGGTGTCGCGCCTCGTCCCCGTCCAGGGTGATGGAGGGAGCGGTTGACGCGGCGTTCGGAGAATAAAAGCGTTCGGCCATCGGCGTTGAGACCTCCCGACCGGCAAAATCCGAAGACATCAAGGGATTTTATCCGATGATAGAGGAGTGAAGCGATCCGAACTCGGAGCGAGACACCCCAAAGTGTGGCAGCGACACTGGAACCTGACGGCCGACCCCTTTCTCGGCACCGCTTCGCCTTTCGTGCGGACGCCCACCCACGCGGAGGCGCTCGCCCGCCTCATCGCTTCGGTCGAGAGCGGCCAGCGACTGGCGATTATGAGCGGGGCGGAGGGTCTGGGTAAATCGGTTGTGCTGGAGGCTCTGGTCAAGGAACTGAAAACGCCGAGGCATCGCTTTGCCAGAATTTCTGGCCCCGTTGACGGCGAGGCGCTTTTCCAAGGAATGGCGCGGGGTCTAGGAATGCGCGTCCCTGTCGGTCCCGCACGAGGCACAGCATGGAAGGCGCTTTGCGACGCGATCAAGCTAAGCCGGGCTCAAAAGCAGCACGTTGTGATGGTGGTTGACGATGCCCAGACCCTTGAATCGCGTGCCGATGTGCGCGACCTGGAACGACTCGCCCGGATCGACCCCCACCCCGAGACGCGTCTTAGCGTGATCGTCGCCGTGACCGAAGCCGGTGAAACGATGGCTTTGGGGTCGTCGGAATGGCTCTTGGCGATCCGATTATTGCCGCTGACCCGGTCGGAAACCCTCCACTACGTCCGTGAAAAGCTCGCCGAGGCGGGAAGGAGCGACCCGGCCTTCACACCCAGAGCTTTGACACGGCTGCACGACCTGACCGGCGGCGTTCCGCGCGGTCTGGACCGTCTGGCGTCGCTCTCATTGATGGCGGGAGCGGTGCGTGGTCTGGAAGTGATTGGTCCCGATGTGCTCGAAGGGGTTGCGAGGGAATGCCTGCGAGCGGACCCCTGGACGGGTACGGCGGCCTGAGCAAATGGGGTTCTATCGATCGGTCGCGGGGTGCCACGGGTGGTACTCGCCCCGTGCACCAAAAGCCTATTCCATACGGCACAGGTACGGAGTACCGAAATCGTGGCACCTTTTTGTGAACACGATTTCGCGCGAGTGATGATTTCGCGACTCCTCAAGCGAGTTTCACCGCCGTCCCGTAGGCGAGTACCTCGGTTACGCCAGAGGTGAACTCCGCGGAGTCGTAGCGCATCGCGATAATGGCGTCCGCGCCGACCTCCTGGGCATGTTCGATAAGACGATTATAGGCTTCACTGCGGGCGATCTCGCAGGCTTCGGCGTATGACTCGATGTTGCCGCCGATAAACTGTTTCAAACCGCCCGAAATGCCCTGCATGATGGTTGGTGAGCGGACGATCAGCCCGCGCACCACTCCAAGATATTCTTTGATGGACTTTCCCGAAATGTCGTTGCTGGTCGTCACGATCATCGCTCACCGTATCCCTTCGTCGCTAATGAAACCCATCGACCGTGGCGTCTCCATGTCTTCTGAACGTGTCTTCGTTGCGAGACTTCATATCTTGGTCTGGCGTTGAATTTCTAAAGCTTTAACACCCATAATGTACGACATCAATCGATATTTTTTTGTCGGATCGTGTCTGAGTGCGCTTGTGAGCCGGGCTACGTATCTCGTCAACCGATTGTGGTGACGGAGTCGCGTGCTGGTCTGGTCCTGTCCGGCCTACCGTGTTATCTTTAAATATTCCGACGGTCGCGTACGAACGACGTTGTACGTTGACCTATGGTCAGGTCTTTTTCCCCAGCGAACCGACTCTTCAGCCATGGCAGAACCAACTGTCTCTCTCCGTAACCCGAGGAAGGCCGCGTTTTTAGCGTGGCTGGTGCCGGGGCTCGGGCATATTTATCAGGGGCGCGTCGGCAAGGGGATTCTCTACGCCGTCTGTATCCTGTCGCTCTACACGATCGGCTTCGTCATCGGCGAAGGGAAAATCGTGTACTGGCGATGGACCAACCCGATGAATAATCCGGACAAATTTCCAATCTACTATTTAGGCCAGTTTTTTGTGGGCCTCCCTGCGCTTCCCGCCTTGATCCAGGGGACTTTACGGTACTTCTTCGGGATCGAGAACTTTCTCGGTGGCTTCATGGCGGAGCCTCCGATTCGCGAGTTGAACGGGCTTCAGCCGCGCCTCGGAAAGCTCGTCGAAATCGCGTCGATGTACACGGCGGTCGCCGGCTTGCTCAACATCCTGGCGATCTACGACGCCTATGAAGGCCCTGCGTATTCGTTTGAAGAAGACCACGAGGCCGCCAAGAGCGACGCCAAATCCGTGGCCGAGGGCTCGACCGTCGGCAACGCGATAAACGGATTGAATGCGGAGGCCCAGACGTGAGCCCTTCCTTTGGCATGATCCATATCTATTGGTTCGTCCTACCGCTCGTACTGGCCATCAGCTTGGTCTATTCCGCCTCGCGGCATGAGGCCTGGAGCCGGATCTGGATACACGCATTTCGCTTGTGTACCTGGATTCTCGGGCTCCTCGTGCTGACGACGGTCGTGTTGTTGTTGATCAATACACAAGTTTGACGAAACAACATGTGATGTTATTTTGTGGGATCGGCG
>JAYVYS010000525.1:0-7604 GCA_043784005.1 Isosphaeraceae bacterium | reverse complement strand
AATTGACCTTGGCCACGAAGAACTTCATGCCCTGGTTGATGTACGGGCGCAGCGCCGCGCTGGCGATTAGGACCGACTCTCGCTAGACCGTTCAAGTTCTCAAAAATCCTCTTAAACAAACACAAAAAAACCCGTCGAAGGCAATCCTTCGACGGGTCGCGAAATCTATCGAACAATGGGGAACAGAACCTACGTGAGTTGCGTCAATTATACCCGAGGAAACATTAATTGGCCGGGGGCAAGATCACAGTGTCGATCACGTGAATCACGCCATTGGTGCAAGGAATATCGGTCTTAATAACTTTGGCTTTGTTGACCATGACCGCCCCATTCACCACTGAGATTTGGACCGTTGAGCCTTGAACGGTCTTGACGCTTTTGCCGGCAAGCTTGACGACGTCGGCGGCCATCGCCTTGGCAGGGATGACGTGGTAGGTCAGGATCGCGACCAACTTTTCCTTGTTTTCCGGTTTGAGAAGCTCTTCCACGGTGCCCGCGGGCAGCTTGGCGAACGCCTCATCCGTCGGCGCAAGAACCGTGAACGGTCCATCACTCTTGAGTGTCTCAACAAGACCGGCGGCCTTGACGGCGGCGACCAGGGTCTTGAACGAGCCGGCACCGACTGCGGTGTCAACAATGTCCTTGTCGGCGGCGAACACGGGGGACGTCAGGGCGAGGACCAAGGCAAGACCGAAGAATTTACGCATCGTAACTACTCCCATCAAAAAAGTTGCACACTCAGCGGCCGTGAACCAATCTCCTTACCATAAAAGGAGTTGGCCGCCATCTGCCGACGAGATTGTAGACAGGGGCGGCCAGGCGTCTAGGGTTTTTAAAAGAAACTTTTGACGAAACCTACTTGCTGGAGCCGGGTTTTTTCTTGAGAGGATTTGAAGGTTTGGCAGGTGGCGCAGGAGGCGCGGGAGGTGGAGGCGGCGTTGTTTTGGATGAGGCTTTGGGAATTGCCTTCGGGGTTGGCTTGTCCTTAGACTTCGCTTTCTCTTTTTCCGCGATCGGTCCTTTGACTGGCTCTTCCATTTTCGGTTTGGCGGCGGCTTTTTCTTTTGACGCGGTGGCTTTCGACGCGGCATGAGCCGCTTCCTTTCGAGCCGCCGCCGTCGGGCAGAGCTTGCGTAGCTCGCAACGTGGGCAATCCGGGATTGGGTCCACACAGGTGTCGTGTGCGAGATCCTCCAATACGTCGAGAAACTCGACCCCTCGATTCTTAGGAACAGCGCGTTCCAGGAGTGATCGAACGGCCGGAGTCTCAGCAGCCGGCTCAATGATACCCAGGCGTTCGAGGGCCCTTCGTGCCGGAGCGTCGACAGGCATGGCATGGCCGCCCAACGATTGCTGGATGACCGTTGCCTCAACGTAGTCGGACCCACCAACGGTCTCGTACTCGCAGAGAACCTTGAGCGACTCTTTGAGGGGCTTCTTGGCCAGCGCTTCCAGGTTAAACCCGTAAGTCTTCTCGAAGAGTTGCCGCAGGAAGCGGCGGATGCGATAGGCGCGATTCTCGGTGTCGGTGAAGCCAGCCAGCGCCTCCTCAATCTCGGTCACCGAGCTGACCCGAACCTCGTTCCAGTCGAAGAAGCCATCTTTAAAACGTGAGAGGGCCTGATTGGCTTGCTCCCGCGTGCTCCCCTCGTGACAAATACCATAGACCACCGCCTCAAGCACGGTGAGCCTACCCGACGCGCGTTCGGGCTTCGGCTTATAGTGCTTCTTGAGAAGCGTGTGGATGTCGTTAAGTGTTTGAGCTTTACTCTGTGATGCCATGGCGTTGAAAGTCTTTGAAGAGCAGGGAAGGGGAGAAAGAATGCCGAGGGCTAGGCTCTGGACGTTTGGAAGCGCGGTATCGTAGGCTGACCGCTCAAAAACGCCTGAGCCTCAGTCTCGAACAACGAGATCGTCCTCAGTCGGTTCGTCGGTATTACCATCGACTTTACCGATTTGGTCAATGTGTTGCGGGTCAACTTCGTGGCGGTCCGCCGCGATAGCGTCGTCGATGAGACGGGAGATTTCCACTGACTTTTTGATGCTTTCATCGACTTTGAATGTAAGCACCGGCGTGAAACGGGTCTGAAGCCGATTTGCCATCCGGGCTTGGAGGAAGCCCGTCGCGTGATGGAGGCCGGATAGAGCCAGTTTTTGTTTCTTTTCGGTCCCCATGATCGACACGAACGCCGTGGCGCTCCGGAGGTCGCTGGAGACCTCGACGCGGAGCACGGTGATCCCGGATACACGGGGATCGGCGACATCGAAAAGAATCGCCGTGGAGACGACCTCGCGGATCGCCTCGGCCATTCGGAGGCTACGGTGGGAAGGCATTTCGGAGTCAAACCTCGGTAATGGCGTGGCCCAGGATCTCTGCGCGGGGGTGTGCGGAGACAGCGTCCGCAACCCGTTCCAGCGTTTCTCGGGCCTCACGCCGGGTTTTTCCCACAGCGGCGGCCAGTAACACAGCCCGGTCGACTCCTCCGTCGCCATCCACTTCGGCAACCGAGACGTTGAAGTGCCGGTGGAGCTTTTCCAAGATCGCCTGGAGGAGCCTTCGCCTTTCGCGGGCGGAATGGCACAGGTCAACCCGCAGGTCAAGGCGGAGCGTGACAACCGTCAAGAACCACCCCGATCCTTGGGAAAGGCAACCCGCCCGTGATCTCGGCCCAATCGTGAAGAGCGGGAAGGAGCGGAAGGTTGAATGCCCTTCCGCTCGTTTCCACGGTCCGTAACTTTAAGCCGAGACAACTTTTAAAGCAAAAGGGTCAGAGCGTGCGACGAATTTCGTCGATACGATACGACTCGATCTGGTCGTCTGGTTTGAGGTCATCGAAGTTGCTGATCTTGATGCCGCACTCGAAGCCCTCGCGGACTTCTCGCACGTCGTCTTTGAACCGTTTGAGTGCCTCGATCGTTCCCTTGTAGACCTCTCGGCCTTCGCGGTACAAGCGGGCTTTGGACCCACGTTCAATGGTCCCCTGCGTGACGAAGCAACCGGCGATCGCCCCGACCTTGGAGATCTTGAAGACCTGCCGGACGTTGGCTCGACCGAGGTGAACCTCTTTGTACTCGGGGACGAGCATCCCTTCGATGGCCTTTTTGATCTCGTCGGTGACTTGATAAATGATGTCATATCGACGAATTTCGATCTTTTTCTCGTCAGCAAGGGTAACCGCTCGGTCTTCAGGTGCGACCCGGAAACCGATCACGATCGCCTGCGAGGCGTCCGCCAGCAGAATGTCGCTTTCGCTGATCCCGCCGACACCCTTCAACAAGACCCGGACGGGAACCTCGTCGTTCTCGAGCTTTTCAAGCTCTTTGAGAAGCGCTTCGAGTGAGCCCTGCACGTCGGCCTTGAGGATCAAGTTGAGGCTCTTGATCTTCTGTTCGGCCATCTTGCTGTAGAGGTTTTCGAGCGTGATTGTCTGACGTTCCCCAAGGTTCACGCCTCGACTACGAACGCGACGAGCTTCAGCGATCTCGCGGGCGAGAGCGATGTCATCGACCACGGCGAATTTCTCGCCGGCGGTCGGAACAGCGTCCAGTCCTGAGACTTCAACCGGAGTCGAAGGCCCGGCCTCGGTAACGGAAACACCCTTGTCATTGAACAGCGCCCGAACGCGGCCAAAGCCGTCGCCACAGACGAGGGAATCCCCGACTCGTAGCGTCCCGTCCTGAACAAGCACGGTCGCGACGACGCCCCGCCCCTCAGAGATCGAGGCTTCGAGACAGGTGCCTTTGCCCGGCCGACCCGGATTCGCCTTGAGTTCATTCATTTCGGCGATGATATCAAGGGTGGCGAGCAAGTCGTCGAGCCCTTGGCCGGTGAACGTCGATGTTCGAATGACTTCGGTGTTGCCTCCCCACTCCACGGGGTTCAGCCCTTGCTGAGCGAGTTCTCCATAAATCTTGTTGATATTCGCCGGTGTGTCGACATTGGGGAGGTCGATCTTATTAAGCGCGACGACGATCGGCACGTCGGCGGCCTTCGCATGATCGATCGCCTCTTTGGTCTGCGGCATCACGCCGTCATCGGCCGCGACGACGAGGACCACAATGTCAGTGACATTCGCCCCTCGCGCCCGCATTCCGGTAAAGGCCTCGTGCCCCGGCGTATCGACGAAAGTAATTTGCTTCCCACCATGCTCGACCTGATAGGCACCGATGTGTTGCGTAATGCCGCCGCTTTCGGTCGCCACCACGTTCGCTTTGCGAATCTTATCGAGTAAAGACGTCTTGCCGTGGTCGACGTGGCCGAGGATCGTGATCACGGGAGGGCGATGGACCAGGAGTTCCGAAGACGCCTCCTCGGGCTCGAACGCGTCGATCATGTCGTCTTCGGCAGTCCGTTCATGGACGACTTCAAGCTCAACTCCGAACTCCAACGCAAGCATTTGCGCGGACTCGTCATCGAGTGAGGCGTTAATGCTCACAAGTTGACCCATGTTGGTCATCATTCGCTTGATCAAATCGTTGGCTCGGACTCCAATCGCCTCGGAAAGGCTTCGGAGGGAGATTGGCGGCTCGATCTGGGCGTGTGCCTTTCGGGTCGGTGCGAGCGCGGCGCGGTGACCTCCCTTGGGCTTGCGGCCACCTCTGCGTTTACGGCTCTCCTCGTCGGTCTCGTTCAGGAGGGCCGACGCGGGCACTGGTGAGGTGACGCGGCGTTCGGTGGCACGTTCGTTTCGTCGAGCGCGGCGACCGGCGCGATCCGCGGGAGTGCCGAGTCGGCCCGCACCCCCCTTACGCTCCTCTTCCTCGGCGGTCGTCATCGGTGGAGCCGGTGCCGCGGGCGCAGGGCCTGTCGCGGGCCGACGCAAGGCGGGACCGGCAGGAGATCCCATCCGCGAACCCGACGTCGGGCCGCTAGGACCTCGAAGATTCGCAGGACCTGCTCCGAGTCGGCCCGTCGGACCTGACCGCAGCCCACTCGGAGCCGTCTGTGCCTGGCCGCCGAGTTGTCCGGAAAGCATCATCGCACGGAGTTCTTCGGGAGAGAACCGTTTTTCCGGGCGTTGCGTCTTGACCTCGGGGGCCGGTGCCTGGCCGCCATTGCCGGATCGCCCCGGAGGGCCGCTGCCGGAACGTCGCGCTTGCGGGGGAGGATTCATCGGTGCCGCCACCGAAGGAAGCGGTCGCTTCGCACCGCTTCCGGCGCCACCTGGGCTTTCTTCCACAGGCCTTCGAAGGCTCTGCTGGCCGCCTTGAGGCGTCATTCCAGGGCGAACCGGCTGCCGAATCCCTGCCGAAGAGATGTAGTCGCTTCGCTTCAAGGGAGGAGGAGTGCTTGGGTTGGGACGATAATCCTGCTGCGGCGACGGAGGCGACGCGGGTCGCGCGGGTCCGCCGGTCGTAGCGCGATGGGGGGTATGACCCGAAAGTGGGCCGCCCGCGCGTGGCGATGATGAGAGGCTTCCATGGCGAGAAAGGGGGCCGGGCGCTGCTGCGGGAGGCGTGTTGAGGCCTCCAGCCGGGCGAGTGGGCGGCACCGCGCTTTCCGCCGGTGGCGGGGACGCGATAGGTGTCGAGCTCGGCTTCGGGTGACTCACAGGAGGCTGTGCCAAAAGTGGTGCCGAAGGTGTGGCCGCAAGGGGTGCCGCCCGAGGAGCGGGCGGAACCACGGTTGTCACGCGGGGCGGGAGATTTCCCGAACTCGTTGCCGTCGCCGGGGTGGTCGGAGCCGGGGATGGCGGGGTGGAGGAAGGGGCGGGACCCGAAGGTCGGGGCGCCGGGCCGGTGCTATGCCGGGATTCCGCGGTCGCTGACGCGCTAATAGGGGACGTCTCCGAAGGGAAAGTGCGAGGGACCGGCTTTGGGGTAACGGGCACCGCGGGGGCCGTGACGGAGGACGGTGTCGTCGCCGCCGGTTCGGCGGAAGACGATTCCATCAATTCCTTGATCCGATCGACGGTCGAAGGGTCGAGACTTGCAAGGGCGCTTGCCTTAACGTCAAGTCCCCATTTCTGGATTCGATCCAGCAATTCCTGACTTTTTAGGCCCAGATCTTTCGCTAACTCATGGACACGAGTGGACAACGGCAACTCCTCCTGGGTGGGGTATCGACCTCTTCAATCGGTCTAACCCGAGCGTTCGGTATTATGTGACTTCCGACCGCTCGTACCAAGCCCAGTTTGCCGTAACCGTCGCGAACCGGTCATCCCCCGCGGGTCGGACCCGAGAAGAAAACTGGCGGCGCGGGGGGCGGAACAGCATGGCCGTCGCGATCGGGCCGCAGGGGCGGCTCGCCCTTTCGGGGCCTCATGGTCGTTGCATATCCGATTCCCGTCCCTCGACCTGGTCGACCGAGAGCGGCTCCGTCGGTGGTGACTGCGTTGAAATCGAGGCGACACGTAAAGTCTCCGAGGTCAGTTCTCGGGTTGCGGACCCTGATGTGACCGCCTCGATCACAATCCGGTTCGTCTCGTCCTGGTCATCATCACTTGGGGGCGATGTTACTTCCCGCCCGTCTTCGTCGTGCCCGGCGGTCTCTGCGGCGATCGCCAGGTCCCGGAAATCCTCGTCATCGGGTTGAATCATCGCGGTTTCGTCAGACTCGCCCTCGGATGCCTCTTCTCGACTCTCCTCGGAACTTTCCCCTTGGTCCGAACGATCGCTCTCTTGATGATCGTCTCCACCAAGGAGGTCATCAAGGCTCGGTTTCCCGGTCCGCTCTTCTCCTTCTTGCTTCTCCGCGACCGCCTCGACGGCGGGGGCCGGCGAACGGGCTCCCTTACGTCTCGGTAGGTCATCGGCCTGTTCCTCCGCGAGAATCTCGGCTCGCGCCACGATCTCGACGGCCAGTTCTTCGGTCAATCCTTCAACGGTGTTCACCAAATCGGCGATTTCCATCACCGAAAGGTCGTCATAACTAAGAATGCCTTGTTCGACGAGTTTCTCGGCGAGTTCTGTTTCCACACCGTCGATTCTGGTGAACGCGGTCACCGCCTTCTCGATCAGTTCGTCGAGCTCTTCCGACGTCATGATCTCGATGTCCCAGCCCACCAACTTGGACGCGAGCCGGACATTCTGGCCGCGTCGTCCAATCGCCAGGGAAAGCTGATCCTCGCGTACCAAGACGATCGCTCTTCCCAAGAGCTGACAGAGCATCACCTCATCAATCTCGGCAGGCTGAAGCGCGTTCGGAATCAAGACTTGGAGCGATTCGTTCCAACGCACGATATCGATCCGCTCGCCGCCAAGCTCATCCACGATGTTTTTAATACGAGTCCCGCGGACGCCAACGCAAGCGCCTACGGCATCAACCTTTGCATCGATCGAGCTGACCGCCACTTTGGAGCGGTATCCCGCCTCTCGGGCAAGCGCGCGGATCGAGATGATTTGATCGGCGATTTCCGGGATTTCAAGCTCGAAGAGCCGGCGCACAAAGTCCGGATGGGTTCGACTGAGGATGATCTTGACCCGTGGTCCAACCTTGCGGACATCAAGAATCACCGCTCGGATGCGTTCGTTGGGGTGATGGCTCTCACCGGGGATCTGCTCGCTGCGGGGCAGAAGGGCCTCGGTCTTGCCCAGATTCACTGTAACCGCACCACCTTCGAAGCGCTGGACGGTGCCGGTGATCAGGTCGCCGCGCTGGTCTT
>JAYVYS010000524.1:0-2998 GCA_043784005.1 Isosphaeraceae bacterium | reverse complement strand
TCGCCTGGTTTCATGATGTCCAGCCGAGGTGAGCGGTCGTCCGGGTCAGGTCCTAAAACGCACGCCACGGCGTAAGATTTTCCCAGAACCGTCATCCGCCGATGTCGGACACTTACCTCCAACGCGGTCTCTTCATCAATACCAAGCCCGATCAGATCCGGATGCTCTTCGAGTACCCCCAACAATCGCTTCATCCGATTTCGCTTGAGAAAATGTTGATCGATCACCACGCCCGGCAAAAGGTCAAAGCCTTGCTGGACCACCGCCACGTCGCGCCCGTTGGCGATCATCACCCGAGACATGATCCCCGCACCTGCCGACGTCCCGCCAATCACTCCCCCACGTTCGAGCAAGGCGAGGAGTTCACGCTCCACGTTCGTGCCCGCGTAGGCTTCCGACAACCATGTCTGATGCCCTCCTTCGATCCAAACACCGGTCGCGTCGGCCAAGGGATGGGCGAATTCCGGGTCGTTTGACTGACGGCGGTCCCTTGTATGAAAGAGCCGCGCTGAGGCGACACCGCGACTTTTCCACTTGTCCAGTCTCTCAGCCATTTCCGGTTTGTCCGCGTCAAGCCCGGCGGCGGTCGGGATCACCACGATTTTCGCCTTTCCGCCGCCTGCGAGTTCGACAAATCGGTCGCGAATGGACTCTGGAACCCGCCCCCCACCGCAGATCAAGAGGGTTCCGCCCCCTTCAGGATAACGAGCGATCAATCCCGGCCGATCTCCACGCTCCGAGACCATCGCCATCAGCGCGAGACTTGTCCCAAGATGTGCCAAGACGCTCACTCCCGCGACAATCGAAGCGTAAAGAACGTAACGAATCCTTCTGTATCGAAGTGTACGCTCAGTATGACGATCCATTGACGGAAAGATCCCCATCATACGCCTCCTAACGAGATGTTCTCGCGAGACTCGCACTGAAGAGATGACTGTGACAACGCTTCGCGATCGACGTGATGTGCCTCTGACATTCGTAACAGGATTCTACGTTCGCCCAACCTCTTACACAAGTCCGATTTTTCGAGAAACGTCTTTTTCAAGATTCAGGCCTGGGTCTGCCGCCAAGCGTCGATCGGTAGATCCGTCTCGCCACACGTCGCGAGATCCGCCAGAACGCGGCCGATCAGAGTTGAAAACTTGAACCCGTGGCCGCTGCATGCACTCGCCACAATCACGTCGGGACGGTCGGCGAGAGTGCCGACATGGAATTGGTCGTCGGGTGCCATCGTATACAAACACACCTCGGTGCGCTGGATCGGCGCATCCGCGAGAGCCGGAAGCAGACTCCCGAGGAGCGACCGGAGAACGCCAAGGTATTCGGGTCCAACCTCCGGATCGCGTTGATCCGGGTCGAAGACCGGTCCCCCATGGCGGGCAACCTTCACACCAAGCCCTTCGAAGGTCGGCATCCCATAGTAGGCATCGTGATCTTCGTGCCCCTTGTAGATGAAAACGGGGAGCCTTCCCGGCCCATACGCGACCGCGTCGGGAGGGTCAATATAGAGCACCTGCTGTCGCGTGACTTGAAGGGGAACCGGATAAGAGGGGAGCAAGCGCGACAGCCATGGACCTGCCGCCACGATCAAACGATCGCCGATCATTCGCAAGGTGTCCGTTTCGACCGTCGGCTTTTCCGCTTCCAGATCGATCCGGCGAACTGGGGAGTTTTCGAGGATCACTGTCTTCTCGCCACCGTAATGTCTTGCCAGCACGATCTCGGCTTCCAGGATTCGTCGCGCGGCGAGCATCCCCGCGTCCGGCTCGAACACGACTTCAGAGTCGTCGGGAACTCCAAAAACGGGGATCGTCCGCTTGAGTTCGCTCCCCGACATCCGACGATGAGGTAGGCCCATCGCGGCAAGGTTTTCTGTCACGCGATTGACATACCCGCCCCCCGCGGGGCTCACCGAGATTCCTCCCGTACGTAGAAACAACGGCTGCCCCGCGTCGGCTTCAAGTTCCCTCCAGGCGCGGAACGCCTCGGGCATGAGCCTTGCATAAGCCGGGTCGGCATAAGAGTGTCGAATGATCCGAGCCGCCCCGTGCGAGCTTCCCCGATCATGCCCGAGTCCGAACTGCTCGACGACGACCACGGGTTCGCCTCGACGCGCGAGATGATAAGCCGCCGCCGATCCGACTGCGCCGGCCCCCAGAATCACATGCCGGAAATGTCGAGTTTCCATAAAGCGTCCTTTTCAAGAGTGTGACCCAATGTGACCAAAGCGGCCAGACTTCTTGCAATGGCTTCAATCGAGCCAGAGGCAACCCGCCAAAAAAAACGCTTCGGTGTGTCGGACCGACGTGTGCGAGATCCTGCTTGCGAGCGACACGTGGGTCTCATGAGTGTATTCTGGCCGTTAAAGATGTCGTCGACCCACCGATGCGGGAGGGTTGCGATCCGGCTGCGGACGCTGAGCCCGACCTGGGACAATGAATGATCGATATGCGGTCGTGCCTTGAATCTTCGTTTGGCGATCGCCAGACTGTTCGCATTCGGATCGCGTAACGACCAAACTCCGCGTCCTCGGTGGGTCATCGAGGCACGCGTGTCGCCGACGACTTTTACCACGGGCGGATAGGCAGCACGCATCTATGTCGATTCCATTACGCAATTTGCCCGTGATGCAAAACTGGGATTGTCAGAGTTGTAGCGATTGCTGCCGGATCGAGGCGAAGATCACCGATGAAGAGAAGCATCGCATCGAAGCACTGGATCTGGCAAACGATCCTGAGGTTGCGCCCAAGCCGTGGTTCGCGCCGGTCGGTCGAGGCTCCAAAAAAAAATGGACGCTGAGACATCGGCCTGACGGGGGTTGCGTCTTTTTGACGACCGGCAACCGCTGCCGGCTTCAAGAACGTTTCGGCGCCGATGTCAAACCGTTCGTATGCCGTTTGTTTCCATTTGTCCTCATACCAGCCGGCAATCACTGGCGCGTCGGAATGCGTTTTTCTTGCCCGTCGGCCGCGGCGAATCGGGGTCGCCCGGTGGTCGA
>JAYVYS010000523.1:0-12569 GCA_043784005.1 Isosphaeraceae bacterium | reverse complement strand
TTCTTCACCTTCGAACCCTTTTGCGAGCAGCTTGGCCTGAAATCTCACAAGGTCATCGACGAAAACGACATCATCGACAAGGAGTTCCGTCAGTTCCAGGTCCTTCGCGGGCTGAGGGCTTCCCAGGCCGACAGGGTAGAGTGGCACGCCTTTCCTCGCCGCGAGTTCCGCAGCCTTGGCAAGTCCTTCACCATCGGTCGTTTGACCGTCGGAAAGGATTAAGATCGCGGAAGGCGGAGCGCCTCGAAGCTCGGTCAAGACTTGTCGGACGGACGCGCCCAGGCGAGTTTGGCCGCCGGTCGGCTCCGCGTTTTTGAGCTTTTCGAGTGCGGGTTTCAAGTCTTCGGGCTTGTCAATCTCGGCGAGCATTCGCGGGGCGTTCGAAACCAGATAAAGACGTACCTTGCTCTGCTTTTGAAGTTCCTTGAGGAGCATGCCTTCGTCTTTGAAGAGCAGTCCCTCGGAAAGGGCCCACCGCGTCGCTTCTGGTTGGCCCGAGGCTTTCGCGAGTGCCTCCGCCGCCGCTTTGAGCTTGGGGTCGTCGTACTGGTCGGGGACTTGTTGACTTGCCGAGTCATCAACCATCACGACGAAGTAAGGCAAGCCGGTGCGATCCACCGAAAGCACGGCCTCCGAGAGCATGAACACCGCCATGAGGACGAGCGTGATCCGTATGGCCGCGAGGCCGACCTTGTAATGCAGGGGTGCCGAACTTTCGCGACGATAGAGGCCAATCACAAACACGATCGACGCAAGGACGACCAGCAGTGTGACCCATTGCGGCCACGGTTGTTCGAACCGAAGCGTCGGAGAAATGGCCTCACCGGCGGCAGCGGGGGCGACGCCGTAACGGTCGGCCATAAGGCGAAGTAGACGGTCATACACTTGGGCCGGTCCTCAACGCGAACTCAACGACGAGAACCATGATGTCCGAACCTCCATGCGAGGAACGACTCAAGTAACAAGAACGCGAGCAATGCATACAGCAAGGGCCGATGGAACTCTCCGCGACGGCTGACCGCGGCGGCGTTCCCGGTCAATTCCTTCCAGTTCGTCATATAGGCAAATGACCACCCTTTGAGCGCATCGGTCAGGGCCGACCGGTTGAGCTTGGCGGGATCGCTCTCGGCAGGGTCGGGGTTCGCCGCGAATGTCGCCTCAAGCGAGAGGGGCGGTCCGATTTTGACCTCGTAAGGCCCCGAGATTTCGGTGTCGGAGAAATGGAGCAGGCTGACGCCTCCCGAAGGCTTGAGCTTTGTTATGACCGTGCGCGCTCGCTCGGGCAATGTCACCGTGGCGGACGCCGAGGCGGCGGACGCCGGTAGAGCCTGGTCGAGGGGCTGACCGACTCGCACATTACGCTCGGCGAGCCGTCCCGAAGACGCTTGGAGCACAATCTGTTCCATCACCGGCGGATAGCTCGGGTGGAGCGGCCAAGTGGTCCAGCCCGCGTCGGCCGATGTCGCCACCAGGATGACCGTGCCACGGTCTCGTGGCATCTCAATCACGGCGGGGTCGCCATTATCAAAAGCGAGGGCCACTTTCGCGGTGGAGCCAGGCGCGATCTTGAGCTTATGAAATTGCCATGTCTTTGTCCCCGTGAGCCCAGCGATCACCTGATCACCGGCGTCCGCGAAGGGTTCGAGGATCGGGTGACGAAACCCGAGCGGGTTGAACCCGAACGCGGCCTCCTTCTTCGAGGCATCTCCTAACGAGCCGCCGATCGAGGCGGGCAGAAAGCCTTTTCCATCCGCGAAGAGGAGCCGGTTGTAGTTATCGGGAATCACTTGATCCCCGCCGAAAAGAACGATGCCGCCCCCCTGTTTCAAGTAATCTTCGAGCGCGGAGACCTCGGCCTCGGTGAATTGCGCGACGTTGCAGAGCACCACGGCATCGTAAGGGGTCAGTTCTTGGCGAGCGAGCTGACCCTCGGGAATCACATCGGTCTTGATGATGGAAGGGGCCCCGCCCGAAGTCGATTCGGGACTGAGAGCCTGGGCGATGTAGTCCGTCTCGGCCTGAAATGCCTCGGTCTTGTAGTCGCCGTCCACGAGCAGCACGCGAACCTGCTCGCGAACAGGAACCGCCAACCAGCGATGATCGTCGAGTTTGAGCTGATCGGGGTCCATCTGAATTTCGATCAGGTGGTCACCGGGTGAGTTAAACGTCTGTGTGAATGCAACCGGCTGATCCTCTCCGACGGGGAGATCAACCGTCTGATCCGGCCCGAGCGTTCCGTCCACAATCAGTCGGACGCGGATATGGTCGGCCTTTGATGGCCCGAAATTCTTGACCACGGCGCGGATCGTCACGGGATTTCCGACGGTTACGACGGGGCTATTGAGTTTCAGGTCGGTCACCGCGCGGTTCTCGCCGTCGGCTTTCCCGAGATCAATCACCACCGAGCGTGCCTTCCTTGCCTCGATCTTGGCGATCGCCCGTTTCAGGCCTTCGTCGGCCGCGCCCTCGGGCCGCTTCCAGCTCGTGGCCTGAAGGTCCGTGATCACAACGACCTCTTTTTGGGGGAGCGCTGAAACATCGAGCACCTCGTCGATCTTGGCAAAGCTGGCGGCGAGGTCGATACCACCGTGCGGAAGGATGATTTCGCCAAGCTCTTTACGGACTTCGTCGTGATTGGACGAGGGATTACCGATCACGACCTTGGGGGGATCCGCCATGACGACCAGGCTGATCACATCGCCACGGCGAGCATCCTGGACAAGTCTGGCGGCGAGGGCTTTGGCCTCTTCAAACCGCGTCTTGTCACCCGACTCGTACCCCATGCTGAGCGAACCGTCGAGCACGAGCACTCTGTGCGTACGCTGGCCGTCAAAGATGGGAAGGGCTCCCATACTTTCCAGGAACGGCTTGGCCATCGCCAGCACGGCCAGCACGATGATCAGGGTGCGGACGGCCAGCAGAATCCAGTTCTCGACCCGTATCCGCCGCGAATTCTTCTTCACCGCCTCGATCAAAAACCGCATCGCCGCCCAGGGAACTTCTCGAAACTTCCGTCGGTTGAGCAAGTGAATGATGATCGGCAACGATGCCGCGCCCAGCCCGTACATCAATGCGGGGTTCGCGAACCAGAAGGCGAATAGGATCGGGAACGGGCTTGGCATCAAACTTCCTTTTCAGCAATCGGCAAGCAAGAATTCATTCATGTGAGCGATTATGCGGAATAAGCGATCTCTTCTTCTGGCGTGGCTGCGACAATCATAACGACTCGACGATGCTTCTCACGTGGAAGTTTTTCGTCGAGAACATCCCAAATCATTTTGAGCCGATGATAGGATTCCATGCCTTCGAACCGAGAAGAAACAACGGCCCCGAAGATTCGTCCGGTGTCGGTGAGTTCAACCTTTGCCGGTGGCGGAAATGCCTCGGTCAAGACCGCTTGGACTTCGTCAACAAGCTCCATCGTCGCTCTCCGGCCGTTATCAGAATTTGACTTGAACTAAATAATCGACGCGCGTTTTCCTTAAGATAAGAACCCATAATTCCTCGATCTTGGTGGATCTTTTTCAGATGAATCTTCACTGTACTTTCGGAGGCATAGCGAAGGAGATTTGACCACAGTTGACAGACGTCATTCACTGCAGCCCGAATTTTCAAGAACTGTTCCTCGGCCTGACTCTCTCTTAACCCCTTTTTACGAAGGGCGGATTGATCGGCGTCTCCTAGGCCGCTTTCAGCGAACCACTGGCTCAGGTCATGTCCTTTGAAAAGTCTCATCGTGTCGGCGCGCGACACAAGTTCCGGATCATTTCGCAACGCGAGAGCGCGGAACATACTCTCAACAGCAAGACCCGAGACGTACATCGATAACGCGAAACTAAAGCATTCTTCATAGAGGTCCTTTGACTGCCGGCTTCGGTCAAGGCTCACTTCAAAATAATGCTCAGGCCGATCAATATTCATGCGGCGTCCATCACCTCACTTTGATCCGATTCGATCGCGCCGCGAGGTATCCAGACAGGGCCGTATCGAGGTCCCAATCGGTCCGGAGCGGCACGTAATCGATGTTGATCATCCGGCAGCCCTTCTTGATTTCGTCGATGAACCCATTGATCTCGGCCTGATAGGCGTGGCGAAGGGCGTGGGGTTCGGTCAGGAGGTCGGGAAGCCCTTCCAGGCCTTTGAAAAGGGTCGAGTCTCGAAAAGGAAATTCGAGTTCGGCGGGGTCGAGAATGTGGAAAACGATCACCTCATGACGGCGGTGGCGGAAGTGTTTCAGTCCCGCCAAAATTTTCGGGACATCGTCAAAGAGGTCCGAGAAGATCGCGACGACCCCACGTTTTTTGAATCGTTCGGCCAGGTCATGAAACACGGGAGCCACATCCGATTTCGCTCGAACCGGGGTGACGTCGAGCGTGTGGATCAGTTCCTTGAGGTGCGATGGCTGGCCCGCTGGCTTGAGATATCGTCGGACCGCGTCGTCGAAGGTCGCGAGTCCGACCGAGTCTTGTTGCTGAAGAACCATGTACGCGAGTGAGGCCGCGACGATCTGAGCGTACTGGAACTTCGAAATGTTTCCTTCCGAGGCATAGGCCATTGACTCGCTCGAATCCACAAGCAAATACAGAAGAAGGTTCGTCTCCTCTTCGTACTGCTTGAGGTAGAGCTTGTCGGTCTTGGACCAGACCTTCCAATCGACATGGCGGATATCGTCCCCGGGCACGTACTCGCGGTGCTCGGCGAATTCGACCGAGAAGCCGTGGTAAGGACTGGGGTGCATCCCGGCGACGTAGCCCTCGACCACCAGGCGCGCCTGAAGGTCGAGGCCTTCGAGGCTAGCCAACGTTTGCGGATTTAAATACTTTTGGAAGTTTTCCACCTTGATCCGCCTCGTGGTCGCTGACGGGAACCGCCTTGATCAGTCGCTTGACGATGTCGTCGGGACGAAGACCTTCCGCCTCGGCATTGAAGTTGGTGACCACCCGGTGTCGAAGCACGGGGCCGGCAACGGCCCGGATGTCATCGGCCGAAACGTAATAGCGGCCGTACAGGACCGCTCGGGCCTTGGCCGCGAGAACGAGGTACTGACTGGCGCGAGGACCAGCCCCCCAACTGACATAATCGCGAATGAAGTCGGGGACGTCCCCTTTTTCGCGACGGGTCATTCGGGCGATCCTGACGGCGTAGCGTGCGACGTGATCCGCGATCGGTACTTTGCGGACAATCTCCTGGAGTTCCAGGATGTCTGCGCCAGAGAGGACTTTCGAGACATGTGGCTTCGCGGTCGACGTCGTCATTCGCACGATTTCGAGTTCTTCTTCTTCATCGGGGTAGTCGACCAGAATGTTCAGCATGAAGCGGTCGAGCTGAGCCTCGGGAAGGGGGTACGTGCCTTCCTGTTCGATGGGATTCTGGGTCGCCAGGACGAAGAAGGGGTCCGGCAACCGATGTCTCTCGCCTCCTACGGTCACCTGCCGCTCCTGCATTGCCTCCAGCAGCGCGGCCTGGGTCTTCGGAGGGGTGCGGTTAATCTCATCGGCAAGGACAATGTTGGCGAAGACAGGACCTCGGAGAAATTTGAACTGGCGAATCCCGGTCGCTTTGTCTTCCTGGATGACTTCGGTGCCCGTGATGTCCGATGGCATCAGGTCAGGCGTGAACTGGATCCGGTTGTAAGTCAAGTTTAGCGCATCGGACAGGGTGTGGATCATCAAGGTCTTCGCGAGTCCCGGCACTCCGATCAGCAGGCAGTGACCGCGCGCGAAGATCGCGATCAGAAGTTCTTCGAGAACCGCCTGTTGTCCGACAATGACCTTGCCCATCTCGGCTTTGAGATTGGCGAAGGCATCCCGGAGTCGCTCCACCGCGGCGAGGTCGCCCGACGCGAGCGGTTCGCCGGTCTCGTTCGGGTTCTCTCTCATCTCTTCAGACACGCAAGGACCTCCCGGAGTCAGGGCCATCTCAAGAGCGGGCGACGCTCGTGCCGGTCGAGGCCGGCAGACCGTCCCGCATCGGGAACCATCGGCGCAAAACGAGTGTTTGCAAGGATATCTCGGTCATCCACCTTAACGGTCAGACTAACGATCGCCGCCCGCCACGTCCACCACGTCCTCTTCACGCGCCCCAAGAGCCCAGAGTCCCGATTGAGTGGCCACGAAGGCTCCCCCTGGAGAAAGACGAACGGCGACCTCCGTCGCGAGCGTCGATAAGAAGATTCTTTGGACTAACGCGCCCGTATCGCGACGCCTGAGCACCAGGGGAAGTCCGGCAGGCCCGGTTTCCGTCCGTTTCGAAAGACCGGGATATGCCAGTACACAACGCTCCGTCAGCTCAATCGCCCACCCCGTCTCTCGGCCTGAGAGGTGTCGGCTCCAGGCGAGCGAACCATCCGAGAGCTGTAGCCCGTTTAACGTGAAACCACTTGCCCAGTACGCACGCTCGCCATCGAGCGCCAGTGCCTCGGGTCGCTCACTCAGATCTTCCACACCCAGAGGACGGGACCATTTCTTCAATCCCGTGGTCGCATCCAGGCGAATCAACTCATTTCCGTCGTGCAACATGAGTAAACGCTCGGCGTCTCCGAACAGGCGCGGAGGTCCGTTTTTCGGGAGATCTTTGCTCTCGTGAAAGACCCAGGCGTTCACTCCCTTGACCAGGTCGAAGAGGGCGACGGTGCGACGATCGGCGACGACCACGATGCGGTCGTCGTCGAGTGGCAAGGGGGCGCGCGGCCACGCTTCCTCGTTCTCTGCCTGAGAATACTCGGCTCGGCGACGTCCCGAGCCGATTTCGAGCACCACGATGGCATTTGGACGCAATGCCTGGAGCACGACGGACTGAGAGCCGACCAGAAGATTCGCGTTGATCTCTCCCGAAATCGGGCGAAAAGACCAATCCACCAGGCCCCGTTCACCGTCCAACGCGATCAACTCGTGATCACCCCTCAGAAAGTAGACACGCCCGGCAAGAACCCGAAATCCGTGGAGTTTTCCCGATGGCTCGGCGACGGGCTTCCCGGGAGGATCAGGCTTCGCGAAAGGCCCTGGTGAACGGCGAGGAGCCGACGGATCAGCGGAGGAATAGGTCCAGAGATTCTCACCCTTCAGAAGTTCCAGAGCGACGATCTTGGACTCACTCGCCACAACCACTCGGTCGTCAAGATAGGCGACCCAGAGGGGGGTGCCGCCAAGATCGACCGACCACGCGATCTCGCCCGACTCGGCCCGCACGGCCAGGAGGTCCGACCCTCTCGCCAAAAAAATCCGGCTCGAAGCCGGCGAGGGAGGGACGCCTTCCGCCGAGATCGGACGAACCGGGGCGTCGAGAGCTTTCGCCCAGCGGCGGACCAGCGGCAACACGAGAACGGGTTCAGCGCGATCTCCCGCCATCCGATCGAACGGAGGCTGTTCGAGTCGGCGTAGGACCCGCGGCCCGAGAGGACTTTCGGTCCCGAGCTTCTCGTCCTCGACATTGACTCGCGCGAAACGTGTAAGCGCCTGTACATAGACATCGCGAGCGGAAACCCAGAGCGCCTGATCCTCTAACATCTTCGCCAGTCCGATTAACGCCCTGGCCCGATAGGCGTCCGTCGTCGCCAAAGCAAAGAGCCGCTTGTAAGCCCGAGACGCTTCGCCGGGCCGATGGCGTGATTCCTCGAGTTTCGCCAGTGCCAGCAAGGCGTCGGGAACAACCTCGGCCGCCGGGAACGAACGGCCGACTTCGTCGAGCCGGCGCGCGTCCCCCGCCGACTTTCCTTCCTCGAACAACTTCCTGGCTTCCTTGTCGAAACCGGCATAAACCGCGCGACCGCGTTCGTGGACAATGCTTGCGAGTCGGTCAGCGATCAAGAGGTCGGCGCGAATGGTCCTCCGACTTTCTTCTGTCGCGACCATGAGCGTTCGGAGCCGATCATTGGCGAGTTGTGCTTGAAACGTGGCAACGGCCTTCACGGCGTCTCCGCCGTCAAGCTGACACTCCGCCTCCGCCAGCCGGGCACGAAGCCGATCCCGGTCGATCCGAGCCGCCGCGGCGGCCTGGTGAAATCGGTTCTCCGCGATGTTAAAGTTTTTGTCGACCCGCGCTTTTTCCCCGATCTTCAAGAGCAACCGAAACTGATGGTCGAGCGCCGCTTCGGCCAATGACATCCCATCAATATTCTCGGATGGCCGAACCATCTCAAGGGTGCGTTTCAGGCTCGCGAGCGCTAGATCGTCATCGCCGGTAGCCTCGGCCGCGCGTGCTAATCGGAACTGGGGGGCCGCTTGATCCGGAGCGCGAGCGATCTCTTCACGATATCGTTGAATCAATCGCCGGTTCTGGCAAAAGACGACCAGTTTGTCAGACTGGGCGACGATGAGATAGCCATCGCCGACCGCGAGGTTCCCGCCGGTCTGCTGATACGTCTCTTGAAGCTTGATAGGCGGGTCATTGCGAAGTCCGGTCAACTGATCCAGTACATGAATCTCGGTACGAGTCGGCCAGTAGATCTTGTCGCCCGCCAGTATCCCTCGCCCGTACCCTTCAAATCCTTGGCCGCTGTCTGGCCAATGGTGGAGGAGCTTCCCGTTGGTCACGTCGAACAAGAGCACACGATCGCCGGTGGCGACCAGTCTCCCCTTGGCAACCCCAAGAAGATGAGCAAGCTTCACCTCCTCGGGAAGCGGGTCCGTCTTCCAGACCAGGCGGCCGCTCGCCGCTTCGAAGGCATAGATCGACGCGGCGTCATCAGGTGCGACGATGACGAGACCGTCGTGAACGAGCGCGGGATTAAGGTCGCGCTCATGCCCGCCGCCCGCGAATCGATCGAGCCTCGGGTAAGTCGCCACCCAGCGAACCGAGCCGCTATCGGCGTCGAGGGCCACCACCGCCCCGAGATTCGTTTGATAATATAACGTTGGGCCGTCAAGAGTCAGCAATCGATGACCGAAATCGCTGCCGCTGGGGCTGCCCATCACCCCCATTCCACCCATCGCGAACATGTTATCGACATCCGACGATGCCGCGCCCAGATAGCGGACCCAGCGGGTGGCCCCGGACTCGGCGTCGAGGCAAACGACAAAGGTGGAGGTTTGCTCGCGGCGGTCGGTCATCGCGACATAGACATTTCGAGCGTCGGCGACAGGGCTCCCCTCGAAACCGATGCTTCGGCTCACCGCCTCTCCCGCTTTATGCGGCGTCATCACGTCGCTTGCCGGCTTGGTCCAGATCTGTTTTCCTTCGGCCGCCCGGTCTATCGCGACCAAATAGGTTTGCGAACCGGTCGGGCTCCCTCCGAATCGCCCCGGGAACGACGCGGATGTGAGCCCCATACGGGCGTAAACGCGGTCGCCAAAGGCCGTGAGCGTGAATCGCGGGACACCCGATGTGGGGCGCGCCGCGACCGGCGCATTGGCGCCGCGATCTTCTGGAAATCTCCAAAGCGCCTTGACCGATCCGGCACTTCCCGCGGAACCGTCTGGGCGGTCGTTCAGATTATAGGCCAGAATTTCGTCATCATCGCATACGATGACCTGATCGCCCAATACGATCGGATGAAATGCCAACAGGCGGTCGGGACGTCCCGAGTTCGTCATCGGCGCGATGCCTCGACCATAACCGCGACGAACCCCGAACGAAACGGATTGCAACTCGACGTGCCATTGGACCGAGCCCACATCGACGGAACCTGGAACCACACGGGTCCGCGTCGGGGCGCCGGCGAAGGTCGGCCATCGACCGTCGGGTTGAGAAGGAGGCGCGAGATGATCGAGTTTCAGTGCCTCGACCAGCGTCTCGGCATAAAGACCCTCCCGTCCCGCGAGCGAGCCCTTCGCATCAGGATAAGCTTTGGCGAATGCGTCGACATCGCTGTCCGCCGGTGGATTCTCACCCAACGCCGCACGGCTGAGAAGCTTTTTCGCGGCGACCCGGGCAATGTCCACCGACGGATCAGGGTGCACAAGGTTTGTGGCATCTCCCGGCTTGTCGGGAACAATCTGACGATACGAGGCGAGCGCTTCGCCAAAACGCCCATCCTGAAACGCGAGGTCGGCGAGAAGTTCCAGAGCCTCGTCGCCCCAAGAGCTGCAAAACGCCTGGTCGATCACGCGACGAAGCGCGGTCCGGTCCCGTCCCGACACGCCCTGTCGGAACCAACGCTCCGCCTGCACATCGACACGCGAGCGGTAGACTTCACGGGCTTCCGCCGGCAAAGCAGCGATCTTCCGCTGGCAAAACTGGCGGAGATCGACGTAGAGCACAGAGTCTCCCGAGGGGTCGCCCGCGGGGTCATCTTTCGGCAGTTTCGCGACTTTCTCGCCAAACTGCTGAATCACTCGCTGATAAATATCAACCGCCTCGGCCCACTGCTTATCGCGTACGAGTCCCGCCGCGTTTCGCAACTGGGCGTCGGCCGTGTCGCTGAAATCAGGATAAAATTTCGTGGCGGTACGCGCGTTGTTCTGAGACCGCGCTTCGCCACCAACCCCAACGAACAGAAACAACGTGGCAAGAATCCGCCAATGCCCAGAATGTGGGCTGAATTGTCTCGTGCGGAAGCAATGAAACTTGCGTGGTCGTATCTTCAGCATGACCGGACCCTCCGTGCCCGATCACCGGAAAACCCGGCCGGGCAAGGAATGAGGGACTCAGTGAATGGATTCGGGAATCGTCAGCAAGAGAACCCATTGCGTCAAGGTCCTCCTTACTTAACCATCGAAATCTCGCGGATTTTGTCCACCTTGAATTTTTCGACAATTTCAAGCGGAGGGAAGTTCACGGAACGTATTGTTCAACAAAGGATCGTACTCTATTTCACAGAATGAGACTTCCCAATGCAACTGCAAATCGAATACCGCCTCCGAATCGCCGCAAAAATAACGTTTTACGTGCCTTTGTCGGCTGATGACTCTCGATGTCTGCTCAAGTATTAAGCCGCGTCGCTTGATATTCAGGCGAATAGTCATGTTGGTCGATATTGAAGCACATATCCGATGTAGAACAAAAGGGCACCCCCCGCGGAGATCAGCATGGACTGTCCGAGGCCGACCTTTTCGACCAACTGCGACACAATGGCGAACGGTAAGATCACGAGCCCGATCAATTGAAGTGTGCGGGCGATCCGATAGCGGGTCCCCATGAGTTGACAAACTCTCTCTGGAAGTCAGCGTTAACGCCAGGATCAAAGGCCCCGACACATCCCGGTTCCGGGACGTCGGGGAGGATTTTTGCCTTCTAATCATTACTTGACGATCGCGGGATCAAGCTTGACCTCACCTACGTCGGTGGCTCCGCCGGCTTCGACCTTCACGCTCATACCGGCGGCCTTGCCGGGGTTCACCCATCCGCTTGCGGACTGCCAGATCACCATTTTTTGTTCGCCCGGGGGCACGCCTTTGATCTCGAACGAACCGTCTTCCGCCGATACGGCAAAGAACGGGTGATCGAAGACCATGACATACCCTTTCATCCAGGGATGAATGTCGCAAGAAAGCGGAATCGGCCGCTTTTCGGTCATGAATTTCGTCTTCATCTCGCCGCCAGGAGCGAGCATGCTGTTGACCTGCGGGTTCGTGAACGGGCTCAAATGGATATTATGATTCGCCGCGTCGCTCGATTTAAAGACCAGCGATTGGTCTTGATGGAGGACCGAAACAAAGGGAACGAACTCACAACCCTTCTGGTCGATTTCGACTTCAGGCTTCTTGTCCACGAGGGCTTTCACCGCGTCGGGATTCACTCCCTTGGGTTTGACGAGGTAGACAATCGCGTACATAACGCCCTTGGTCTTCGCATCCACGACGAGGTTATGGTCGACGAGAGTCGCGGCAACGGCACACACGGCCGGATCTTTGTCCGCTTTTCCCTGGCCGACCAAAACCTTTGGAGCGGGTGCCTCGGGGCCACCCCAGACCAGCTTGCCTTTGATCGAACCGAAGCTCCCCTGTCCCGTCGCGTAGGAAGCAATCAGGTTGACCGGCATTCCCGCCTTCGCTTGATCCTGGCACAGACCAAGCGCCCCGGCGACAGCCAAACTGATCGAGAGTCGGATGATGACTCGACGGTGGTCCTGTTACCGCCTATATGTTAGTGAACAATGTCACTGAACTTCAGAATTTAAATACGAATTTAACGGGAACTTATGCACTGAATACGAATATTGATGCAACGATTACGAGTACATGGAATGCCGGTGCAGGATTTGTGCCGATTGGTGCCGGATCAGCAGCGACTGCATTCGCCGGTATATTCAATGGCCAAAATTATATTATTAATGGTTTGTATATTAATCGCCCGACGACTAATTTCGTTGGATTGTTTGGAACGAATATTGGTACTGGCGCAACGATCAGTAATGTCGGATTAACCAATGTCAATATTACAGGACAATCAGTTGTCGGCGGATTGCTGGGTCAAAACAGTAATAGTGGTGCGACAGGATTTACAGGGGGTACGCCGGCCAATGTTGTGGGTAATACGAATAGTATTATCACAAATGTGTATGTCACAGGTACTGTAACAAGTACTACAAATACGACGAGTGGTTATGCGGGTGGTTTGATTGGTCATAATTCAGGCGGTAGTGTCAGTAATGCTTACAGTACAGCAAATGTATATGCGGGTAATAGTGCTGG
>JAYVYS010000522.1:0-2765 GCA_043784005.1 Isosphaeraceae bacterium | reverse complement strand
CACGAGCGACCGTTTCACATGAATGTAAACGCTCCGGCGCGAGGCCTCCGCGCGAGACGACTTACCCCACCCTTTGCCCGGCACCGACTGACCCGCCATCACCTCTTCGGGGATCTCGGGGTAAACTCCAGGCCCGAAAAGCGCGGGATTGAGTTCGCCGCTGACCGCCAAGACTGAGTCGCGAATCTCTTCGGCGGAAAGACGTCGCATGTCGCACCGCCAAAAGACGTCGTTGATCGGATCTTTGGCAAGCGCCTCGGCATTCGGACGCGACGACATCCGATAGGTGTTCGAGGTCATGATCAACTTATGCAGCGATTTAAGTCTCCAACCCCCCGAGACGACCTCCGACGCGAGCCAATCGAGAAGTTGTGGATGCGTCGGTTTATCACCCTGCGTTCCAAAATTGCTCGACGAGCGCACGATTCCGCGTCCGAAATGATACTGCCAGACCCGATTAACAAGGACGCGTGCCGTCAACGGGTTTTTGTCGGAGACGATCCAGTCGGCCAGGGCGGTCCGGCGGCCTGAAGTCTTGGCACCTGGAGCCGGGGTGGGAATCACCGGGGCAGGGGCGTTCAACACGGTCAGGAACCCGGGTTCGACTTTATCCCCCGGCACATGCGGGTTCCCTCGAAAAAGAACAAACGTTTCGGGAGGGTTGGACCCTGCCTCCGTCACGCAAAGCGCGGTTTCGGCGGACGGCTTCGCGGTTTCAACCTTGCGCAGTTCTTGTCGCAGGTCTTGGTACTGCTTGAGCCGATCCTTTCCGAGAATCTCAAGCCCCCTGGTACGGATTAACGCACGGACATCGGCACCCTTTTTCGAACCAGGCGTCTGAGCGAGGTTGGCGCGAAGCTCGTTCTCGATGGTCGCGACCTTCTCGCGGAGGTCGGAGAGTCGGTCTTTCAACTCACGCTGATGGTCTTCGTACTCTTCCTTCGATTCGCGGCCGTTCAGGATCGGCATCTCGTCGGTCGGGCCACCGTTCTGAAAGTGATTGATGTTCCGGAAGAAGCTGACGAGCTTGTAATAGTCCTTTTGCGGAATCGGGTCGATCTTGTGGTCGTGGCAGCGGGCGCAATCAACCGTCAGTCCGAGGAAAACCTGGCCGGTGGTGGCCACGATATCGTCAAGGCTGTCGAAACGAGACTGATCGGCGTCCGTGGGTTCGTCGTCCCAGATCCCGAGTCGATAGTAGCCCGTGGCGATCAGCGCCTCGGTGTCACCCGGAGCGATCTCATCGCCGGCAAGCTGCTCGCGGACGAATCGATCGTAGGGGATGTCGGCATTGAAGGCGCGGATCACATAATCGCGATATCGCCAGGCGCTTGGCTTGGGGTTGTCGCGCTCGTAGCTATTCGTCTCCGCGAAACGGACCAGATCCAGCCAGTGGCGCGCCCATTTCTCGCCGTAGTGGGGAGATTCCAAAAGCCGGTCGATGAGCTTTTCATAAGCGTCCGGCGCAGGGTCGTTCACGAAGGCTTCGACCTCGGCCGTTGAGGGCGGAAGACCTGTCAAATCATAATAAGCGCGCCGAATCAGCTCCGTTTTTGAAGCCGGAGGATTGGGTTGCAGACCCTTCGCGTCGAGCCCGGCGAGGATGAATGAATCAATGGGGTTCTTGACCCAATCGCCTTGACTCACATTGGGAACGACGGTCCGCTTGATGGGCTGGAACGCCCAGTGGGCGCGGTCTTTCTCGGTGATCCGCATGCCAACGCTGAGTTTTGGGGCGACGGGGGCCGCTTCGGTCGTCTCCTCGCCTGGCCAAGGGGCACCCATCCGCACCCAACGGGTGAGGTCGGCAACCTGCTCGGCGTTGAGCTTCTTCGAAGGCGGCATCTTCAGCGCATCGTCGTCGTGACGCACTGCCGCTACCAGCAACGATTCGTCGGGCTTACCGGGAACCACCGCGGGGCCTTGTTCGCCCCCTGCGACGGCAAAGGCACGCGTATCAAGCCTCAAGCCGGACTTCTGTTTGTCGGGTCCGTGACATTTAACGCAATTGTCGACCAAGAGAGGACGCACCTTCGACTCGAAGAAACGAACTTGCTCCGGGTCGGGCGTCCTCGGCTTCGCGGGATCGGCGGCGAAAACGATCGGCGTTATGATCAAGACGATCAGCGTCTGAAAGATCAGGAAGATTCGGTTCCGGGGCATGGCGGCACCGTCGGGTTTTGAGAGCGGGCGGGTGGCACCGATTCGCTTCAGTTCGCATCGGTCTATTTGATCAGGCGGGAGGGACTCTTTAACAACTCTTTATCATGACGAACTCAGTGAGGAAGGTCCAGTATCCTGGAGCTGTCACTCTGTATCTCATCTCTCTGCGATCTCCGCGGTTCGTTTCCGAGTCTTCATCCTCTATTATCACCGCTTCACCCCGGTTTGCCATGATTGCAAACGACGCTTCCCTATCCGAAACCGACATTCGACCCGCCGATTCGAAGGTCTGGACCGTCCGGGCGGACGAGAAGGACGACCGTCCGTGGCTGGCGGGAGCGCCCGTGTGCTCGGCGCTGGAGCGTTGCCATGCGCGTCATGCCGGTGTCGCGAGCATGCCCGCGCCGTTTGAAATTGTGCGGACGAAGCTCGGAGGCGGTTATTTTCTCGCCTGTTTCGGTGGCGAGGGGAGAGTGCTTGTGGACGGGTCGTGGGTTCCTTGCCGCGAGGGGCAAGCGGTTCTCTTACCGCCGGGGACCCTGCATGCGTTCCACACTCGGAAAGGGCACCGCTGGGATTTTTGCTGGGTACGCTACCAGGAA
>JAYVYS010000521.1:0-4293 GCA_043784005.1 Isosphaeraceae bacterium | reverse complement strand
ACCACGAAACGTCGTCTCACTCACTTCATTCCGACGTCGGACGACTATAACGAAGGTAAGGGGATATCGGCGCTCCTGTTGCTCGCCGCATCGTAGGGAGTCTTATGGGGATGTCGGGGAAGGTGTGGGACCTGTTGGTGGTGGGCGGTGGGGTCGGTGGCCTAGCGACTGCGGCACTTGCTCAACGTTTGGGGCTTCGCGTCGCCTTGCTGGAATCGCACACGAAGCTCGGAGGTTGCGCCGGATACTTCGAACGCGGACCCTACACCTTCGACGTCGGGGCGACGGCCTTGATGGGACTGGAACCGGGCGAGCCGATCGGCGACCTGCTCCGGGTTGTCGGCCTGGAGTTTTCCGGAGAACGGACGTCCAGCTATCGTGTTCATCTCCCTGATCGTGTCATGGAAATCGTGCCCGATGACGCCACCTTCGAGAAGGCCTCGACGGTCGCCTTTCCGGGATTCGACCGCGAGCGTCGGGCATTCTGGAGGTTGCAGGCCGCCGTGGGACGTACTCTTTTCAATGCGGCGGCGCGGGTTCCTCGGCTGCCGATCGGGTCGGCAAGTGATGTCCTTCACGACCTCCGCGTGCTGGGATTGCCCGGGATTCTCGCGGGAATCACTTCACTGGCCACCGTTCGCGACGTCCTTCGATGGCTTGGTCTCGATGAGGATGCGGCGTTTCGATCCTTCGTGGCGATGCTCCTGCAAGATACGGCCCAGGCTGGCCCGGAGACTGTCCCCTTTGCGAACGCCGCGGCCTGCATCCAGGCCTATCGAGCGGGGATGAGTCGGCCGCGAGGGGGAATGAAAGCGCTGGTCCAGGGAATCGGCGAGCGCTTCGCCGCGATGGGTGGCGACCTCAAAATGGGCAATTTGGTGGACCGGATTGAATCGGATGGGACCGGTGGTTTCACGGTGACGACTCGTCGTCGCGAGCGGTTATCGACCCGAAACGTCGCAATGAACTTACCCCTCGACCGCGCCGCGAATTTGATGGGACGCGGACTCGAAGGACGTCTCGGCCTCAAGGAACGGCGATCGCGAGCGGCCTGGAGCGCGTTCACAGGTTATCTGGCGATCGAACGCGGGGCGGTGCCCGACGATGCTCCCCTCTTTCACCAGGTTTTGCAGAGTTACGATCGACCGATCCACGACGGCAACAATGTCTTGATCTCGCTTTCGCCGCTCGACGATGAAGGCTATGGCCCCGAGAATGTTCGCGTCGCCACCATGTCGACTCATACCAAGTCCGCCGAATGGTTTGGCCTCGATCAGTCGGCTTACGAAGCCAAAAAAGCGGATTATCGCGCCCGGATGATCTCCGCGCTCGGGAAAGCGCTGCCCGAGGCACCCGAGCGACTTTCGCACAGCGAGTTCGCCAGCCCTAAGAGCTTCTTGCGCTATACGCGACGACACGTGGGGGCGGTCGGCGGGCCTCCGGTGTCACGCCGTAACAGCAATTTCCTCGCAGTGGGCTCGGATGTTTTTGGACCGGGACTCTGGGTGATTGGCGACTCGGTGTTTCCAGGGCAGGGGACCATGGCCGTGGTCCTCTCCGCCGTGCGGGTCGTCGAACGAATCACCGGAGCGAGTTGGAGCCAGATTCGCTCGCGAGCGTTCGCCCCATTCTTACTCACGGAACCCGCGGACAGTGTCGCGGTTTCCGGTCTCTCGGGATAGAATCTCGCTTCCCAAAGGAACTTGGAGACACGCGATGCTCGACGCCTTGGTCGTTGCCCCTCATCCCGACGATGCGGAACTCGGCGTGGGAGGTACGATCGTTCGATTGATGGCGCAAGGCTGGAAGGTCGGCATCCTCGACCTCACCGATGGCGAGCCGACTCCGCTGGGAAGTCGGGCTCTCCGCGCCAAGGAGACCGCCTCCGCGAATGAATTGCTCGGGAATCCTTGGCGCAAGAATCTGGGGCTGAGCAACCGAAGTCTGGAGCCGACGCTTGCCAACCGACGCGCTTTGGCGGCCGTTTTCCGGCAGGTCGAGCCGCGCGTCCTGTTCGCGCCTTACTGGGAAGATGCCCACCCCGATCATCTCGCGGCGACGAAGCTGGTCGAGGACGCCCGGTTCTGGAGCAAGCTTTCAAAGTCGGATATCCCGGGAGCGCCGTTTCACCCGGCACGCGTGCTTTATTATTTCAGTGTCCACTTACGGATCGTTGAGCGCCCCAGCTTCGTGCTCGACATCTCGGAACAAGCGGAAGTGAAGCGAGCCGCACTAGGCTGTTATCGATCCCAACTCGTCGATAACCAGCCGACGGGTCGACCGATGGTGATCGACGCCGTGTTTGATCGCACGCGATTTTGGGGGAATCTCGCGGGAGTCAACCACGCGGAACCCTTCGCCAGCAGAGAGCCCTTAGGTTTGCGCGGGCTCGGCGACTTGTTGCTTTGAATCGAATCAGCTCGCCCGAACTCGCACGCGACGCCCATCCAGCTTCAATCGACCGTCCGCGTAGAGCGCGATGGCTTCGGGAAGTGCCTGGCATTCGGCCTTGAAGACGCGGGCGGCAAGGGTTTCGACCGTGTCATTGTCGAGGACCGGGACGGTCTTTTGAACGATGATCGGGCCTGTGTCATAGGCGGCGTCTGCGAAATGAACCGTGCATCCACTTACCTTCACTCCCGCCTGGATCGCGGCCTCGTGGACCGCTTTGCCATGATACCCTTTCCCGCTGAACGCGGGGATCAGTGACGGGTGAATATTGATGACTTTACCGATGTAGTCGGAGGGGATCTCGATCAGTGAAAGAAAGCCGCCAAGGATCACCAGATCGGCCTTGCGCTGACGAATCGGGTCGAAGACCGACCGACTGAACTCCGCGACGCTCTTGGTGGATCGATTCGCCAGCGCGAGCGGAATCCCCGCAGCCTCGGCTTTGGGGATCGCCTCGATCCGTGGCCGGCTCGCAACGACCTGGACGATTTCCGCGTGCAGTTTCTTGGCCCGGATGAGGTCAATCAGGTTCTGAAGAGTTGACCCACCCCCTGACACACAAACGGCGACGCGGATCGGCGGTTGCGAGATCGGTGGATCGCGGGGAGATTCGGCCATGATCACGAGGCCTTTGCACGTTCGTCGATGCGGGTTCGTGGGGATGCTTCGATTATGAACCCGTAACGGCGAATGGCAAATCAAGCGCGGAGAATATCGACAACTTCTCTTGTCGCCGATCGGCGCGGGTCATGCCTGCGCACTCAACGCATTGACCACGCCCACGCAACGATCGCAGAGCGTGGGATGCCCGGCATCCTGTCTCACGGTCGCACGCAAGTTCCAGCAGCGCTCGCACTTGTCATAAGGTGATTTCTCGGCACTAACGACCGCTCCGTGGGATTCCATCTCCGAGCCGAATCCATCGCCTCGCGCGGATTCGTCGATGATGGTGATCTCAGAGACGTTACAGAGTTCCGTGAGCAGACTCTTGGAGGCTTCAAGTTCTTGGGCGTGCCCAGGCTTATGACACGTGATGGTGACGGATGCGGCTTGGCTGCTCCCGATCACCTTGTTCGCACGCATCCCCTCCAAGACAACCAAGACAAGATCTCTGATCCGGAGGAGATGACTCCACTTCGCATCCCGCGCCGGATCGTCCCAAACGGAGTCGACTTCGGGCCATTCGGCCAGGTGGACGCTCGCCAGTTTGTCTTTGTCCGGCACGAAGTCCCAAAGCTCTTCGGCCGTGTGCGGAATCAGAGGGGCCAGTAGACGGACCAGATCTTTATGCAACTTCGCAAGGACAAATTGCGCCGCGCGGCGATGAGGCCCACGGGGATCTTCCGCGTAGAGCCTATCTTTGAGCACGTCGAGATAGAGGCTCGATAGCGTGACCGAGCAGAACTGATAAATGCGCTGGTAGACTTTGTAAAACTCGAACGCCGCATAACTCGCGCGGACGTCGCGGATCAGGCTATTTAGCTGTCCAAGCGCCCAGAGGTCGATCTCGTGAAGCGTTTCGTGAACGACGCTTTCGGGATCAAACGCAGTGTAATCTTCGAGGTTCCCGAGGAGATAACGAAATGTGTTGCGGATTTTGCGGTAGGCCTCGGACATTTCTTTGATGCCGCGCTCGCTGATCCGAATGTCGTCGGAATAGTCCATACCGGCGACATAGAGCCGTAAGACGTCCGCGCCATATTGCTCGGTCGCTTTCACGGCGGAGATGGCGTTGGTGCCCGATTTGGCCATCTTCTCGCCCTTGTCGTCGACCACGAATCCGTGAGTCAGCACGGTTTCAAAAGGCGCGCGGCCCGTGCTGCCGACGGACGTCAAGATCGA
>JAYVYS010000520.1:0-9452 GCA_043784005.1 Isosphaeraceae bacterium | reverse complement strand
AGGCCGGAATGAAGAATAAGCGACTCACGGCCGGCTGGAACGATAGCTATCTCGAGAAAGTGCTGTTTGGGACGTGACTTATGGTGCAATCGCCCTGGTAACAGCCCCCCGTGGTCGCTCGTCCTGAACAGCATGAAGTCGCTCGGCCCGACCATGGACTCGAGCCGGGCCTTCACCGCCGCCGGGTCGACACCGTCGTCAAGCTCCTTGTATACGGCCTCGTCGAAATGACCGAGTCGGCTCTCGAACGCGATATGAAGTCGTCGAAGGGCTTGTCGGCTGTCAGGCGGACGTGTTCGATGCTGATCGTCGACCGGCTCATGGTGTGTCTCCCAAAGCGACCTTCGTAACTTCCGGTAACGCCGTGAAGAGCGAATCCCACATACCATCCGGCAAGGTTCTCTTCATCCGTTCCTGGGCCCGCGACCAGGCCGGGCGGGCCATTTCCAACTTGGCTTTCCCCGCTTCGGTGACCGCGACGAGCTTCTCCCGGCGATCGGACCCGGCGCGGATCGTCACCCAGCCGCTATTCTGCAGCGGGCGGAGGTTTCGAGTCAGGGTCGTGTCGTCGAGCGATGCGATCTCTCCCAGGTCGCCCTGTCGGACCACTCCGACGCGGTCGAGCAGCCTGAGCAGTGAGTGCTGAGTGGACCTCAGGCCGGTCCCGCGGAGCTCCGCGTTGTAGATGCGGGTCACCACTCGGGAGGCCTGCCGCAGGGCCGCGCATAGGCACGGAGTTGGGGTCGGACGGGGGTTCGCGGGGCTCGTCGGCTTGACGTCTTCCATTTAATTTGTCTATGCAGATAATGTCCGTCGGTCAAGACGATCACACCGGCCGACGACTGGAAACATCCTCACGAGGAGCAAGGCAATGGCAACTTAGGATTAGGTGGCGTTCATCACGCGGGCGACCAAGGGGATCGGCCTTGAGACGGCGCGCGGGCTCGGCGAGCTGGGCATCGCCGTCATCATCGGCAGCCGCGACGAGGCGAAGGGGCGCGCCGCCGCCGAGACTCTGAAGGCCGAGGGCATCAAAAGCGTCGAGGTTGTCAGGTTCGACGTCACGAAGCCCGCGGATCACAAAGAGATCGCCCGCTGCCCGAATGCGCCGCAGCCCGAGGCCTGGAAGCGGTTCAGGGTCGTTGATGATCGTGGCGACAAGACCGTCGGCGAGATGGTGAACGGGGCGAACGAACACGTGGGCCATCATCTGAAATTCATCGTCGAGAAGCGGCATGCTCTGCGGATCACGGAAGTTCAGCGATGAAATGAATTCGATGCGTCGGTTGATAGAATCTGATAATTTCGGTTACGGCCATCTCTCGATTGGCGTCGCACACGCGCTCATCCTGGCTTCCGCCCTTCCAGCCTTCGCGATCCTTCACGTCGCAATCAGCTAGGCCGCGAACGCCTCGGGCTTCGTCGTCTTGTTCGGGATGATCGCAGATAAGCGGCTTGAAAGATGGACGACGTTCTTCCTGACGACCACCGTCCTGACGAGTGTGACAGGATTCGGCTTCCCAATCACAGGCATGACGCCCGGCGTCGCATTCGGCTTTATCTCGCTGGGGGTGCTGACCGCAGTCATTCTCGCCCGCTACTCTGGAGATCTCGCGGGGATCTGGCGGCCGGCCTACATCATCGGGGTGGTCTTCGCGTTCTACCTCAACTTCGTCGTTTTGATCCTCCAGTCCTTCCAGAAGGTGCCTGTTCTGCATGCGCTGGCCCCGAAGCAAACCGAACCACCTTTCTTGGCCGCCCAGATTGTCTCTCTGGTGGCGTTCCTCGTTCTCGGCACACTCGCCTTGAAGCGGTTTCGAACGATGAAGAACAAGGTGGCATGATCGCGGTCGTCTGGTATCTGGAGGCAGCGCCATGCATAGAAAAGAGTTGAAGTTCCTTGCAACGCCCGAGAAGGGCGAAGCCTCCGCCTTGCTTGTCCGGCCTCCCGACGCGAAGCACCTGCTCGTCCTCGGCCATGGGGCGAGCACGAACATGCGTCACGCCACCTTGCAGGCCATCGCGGACCGGCTGGCCGAAGTGGGTATCGCGACGTTTCGCTACAACTTCCCGTACTCGGAGAACGGCAAGGGCCGCGACTCACAGGCCGTGTGCACACAGACCGTCCGCTCGGTGGTCGCGGCGGCCCGCGAAGCCGCCCCGGATCTGGACCTCCTAGCGGGCGGCCACTCCTTCGGCGGTCGAATGACCTCCACGGCCGCTGCGGAGACCCCGCTTGACAGCGTGCGTGGTCTGGTGCTTTTCTCCTTCCCGCTTCACCAGCCCGGCAATCCGGAAACCAAACGGGCCGATCACCTCGCTGCGGTCACGATCCCGATGCTCTTTCTGAGCGGCACGCGCGATGAACTGGCCGAGATGGAACTCCTAGAACCGGTCTGCGAGAAGCTCGGTAAGCTCGCGACGCTGCACGCCGTGGACACCGCGGACCACGGCTATAGGGTCCTTAAACGATCCCGCACGAGCGAGGAGGACGTGTTCGTCGAGATGGCTCGCGTGGTGCGGGATTGGGCATCGAAGCTGGGATAGGATCGAGCGTCAAGCGGTCGACGCCTCGATCCGCTCGGCGATAAGCCGCATGGCTGGCAGACTCACCAGCTTTTTGAAACGAAACCGTTCACCCCAAGGTCGCGGGGTGACATCGCGATACTCGTGCGTCGTGTGCGCGTCGTATCCAGGGTGCGGCTGCTTGCGGAGCGAGGCACGGACGGTCGGATCGGCGCCGCAGTCCAGATGACGGAGTTGGTCGACGTCGGGACGGACGGGCGGATGGCACTTGGCCATGACAAACCTCCCACGGTAGTGCCCGGTGCCCGGTGTCCGGTGCGAGGGGCGAGGGGCGAGAAGGAGGTTCGTATCAACCGTGCTTTCAGCGCATCTGACAGGTGGACTCGGTCCTGCTCGCGGACTGATTGCGTCCTCCCAGGCGATTCTATTGGATCCCCGATGGCCTATGAAGGGGTCAACGAGAGCTGATCGGCGGGATCAATTCCGAACTCAAGACGTTGCGAGTCCACTCGTCGTGGATGGCGTAGCTCCTCAACCCGCCGCTGGCTGGATTGATCGGGGCTGCTCGCCTATAAGTAGGATCTGGCGGGACTTGAACCCTTTTCGGGAGAATCGTGATGAATCATCTCCATCGACAACGCGCGGCGCGGTCGGGCGTCTGCTTTCTCCTCGTCTCGATGTTCCTCCTTACCGCGGCTTGTGCCGACGAGATTGGTTTCAAGCCCCTCTTCAACGGGAAGGATCTCACCGGCTGGCGGCTGGGCAAGTCGGAGTTGGCCGGCAGAACAGCGTCCGACGACGGCCGGTTCGCGGTCAAGGACGGCGTCCTCGTGATCATCGGTTCGAAGGACAAGCCTCCCAAGATGAGCGAGATCGAGACGGTGGAGTCGTTTGACGGCGACTTCGCACTCCGCCTGGAATTCCGCGCCTCCAGGGATGCGAATAGCGGCCTGCACCTGAGGGATAAGGCCTTCGCGCATCAGCTCCAGATCCGCGACTATCCGCGTGTCGGACCGTACAGGACGATCAAGGATTACAAGGTCGACGACTGGAACACGATCGAGGTGGTCGTCTCCGGTACCAAGGCTCGCTGCACGTGCAACGGAGAAATTCTCGAGGCTGCCCTCGAGATACCCGCCAAAGGGCCTCTCGCGCTTCAATCGGAGATCAACATGATCGAATACCGGAATATCCGGATCAAGACGGAGGATCGAGGCCCGGACGTCAAACGCGACATCCGTTATGTAGTACCGGCAAACGAACGCCAAGCGCTCGATGTTTACTCACCACCTCATGCGAAGAGCCTGCCCGTCGTGTTCTGGATTCACGGCGGCGGCTGGCAGGCTGGCGACAAGTCGGACGTCCAGGTCAAGCCGCAGGCGTTCATGGACAAGGGGTTCGTCTTCGTCTCCACAAATTACCGACTCCTGCCGCAGGTCGACATGGGAACCATCGTGTCCGACATCGCCAGGTCGATCCGCTGGGTGCACGACCATATCGAGGAGTACGGAGGCGACCCGCGGCGTATCCTCGTCATGGGCCATTCCGCCGGCGCTCAGCTCGCCGCCCTGGTCTGCACCGATGATCATTTCCTGAAGGCCCAGGGGCTCTCGCTGGCGATCATCAAAGGCTGCGTGCCCGTCGATGGTGACACCTACGACGTTTCGGCCATCATCGAGACGGCGGAGACCCGTCGTCGGGTCCATGGCCAGCCGCAGGCGACTTTTGGCCACCGTGAGAAGTTCGGCAACGACCCGACGAAGCATCGCGACTTCTCCGCGGTGACCCATGTCGCCAAAGATAAAGGCATTCCTCCGTTCCTGATCATGCATGTCGCCGACCATCCGGACACGAGCGCCCAGGCCCAGCGTCTCGCGAGCGTGCTCAAGGGCGCGGGCGTAATGGTCAGGGTCTTCGGTGCCAGGGAATCCACCCACAACCAGATCAACGCGGATCTCGGTGTGCCCGACGAACCCGGCACCAAAGCGTTGTTCGAGTTCGTCAACGAAGTGCTAAAGAAGTGATTGTCTGCCCCATCGGCGAATCTCGAATCGAACTCGCCGGGCATTCGTCGGGCGCAGAGCCTCACTTGGCGCGATCGCCGGCTCGGCCGGATTCCATCCGAGCCTGCGGAACCGGCGTTACGGGGATTCGATCACCCTCTTGTTATCCGCTTCGCGGCCCAAGATTGAGGGTTGCCGTGACCATTCCGACCTTTTAGGCTGACCGATGCCTTCACGCATCAAAACACAACCACTGCTCCCCAACCGGGCCCAGCTTTGATTTCTAGCGACTTGGAATGATCTCGGGGTCAGACGCAACCTCAGCGAAATTTTGCAAATCCTCAGCCTGATACGTTTCGAGCAAATTCCAATTCTTTAAGCAGTGATCGAGTCAAATTCGCAAGATCCGAAACTACCCCTCCCCTAACCAGTTGAATTTGTTCGACTTATAGCCGGACAGTTGTGAGACGGAATCCCACTTTCGAGCCACAGGGGCTCGATTCGTAATGAACCGAATCGATTCGCCAGTAACGCCACCCACTTGACTCGTGGGTTGCGTCTGGATCATGGGGCTGAGCTAGGTTAACGTGACTTCGATGCCCGCCCGGAATCGCGAACGTTCGCGAATCGGATCAGGAGGCTCCGCCGGTTGATTGAGGCGTATGTAATGAGAGCGAGTCGGTTCTGTCATGCGTTCGCCTTATGTGCCTGGACTCTACCGATCCTGAGCGGTAGCGCGGTTGCTGGACTCGGGGCCAAGGACTCGGCGCGGCCCGACATCGTGTTGATCGTCCTCGACGACCTCGGTTACGGCGATTTTGGCTGCTATGGCTGCACCGACATCCGGACCCCCAATGTCGACCGTTTAGCGCGGGAGGGAGTCAGGTTTACCGACTTCTATGCCAACGGGCCGGTTTGCACGCCGACGCGTGCGGCCCTGATGTCGGGACGCTATCAACAACGGGTAGGGTTGGAGTGGGCCATCTCGCCGGGGCAGAAAGAACCGGGGCTGGCTGTGGAGGATTCCAACCTAGCACGCCTGCTCAAGCGCGATGGTTACGCCACGGCCTTGTTCGGAAAATGGCATCTCGGTTATCGTCGCGAGTTCGGCCCGCTGGCGCATGGGTTCGACGAGTTTTTCGGCCTCCTCAGCGCGGACATTGATCACTATAGCCACCGCGAGATCAACGGCGAACCAGACCTGTACGAAGGCGATCGGCCCGTCGAGCGCAAGGGGTACATGACCGACCTAATCACCGAACGGGCAGTGGCGTTTGTGGAGAAGCACGCGAGCGAGCCCTTCTTCCTCGAAGTCGCTTATAATGCCGTCCACTGGCCATTCCAGCCCCCCGACCGCCCCGACGATGTCCGAGACATCAAATCGTGGTACAAGGGCACACGCCGCGACTATGCGCAGATGCTCGAACGGGTCGATGACGGCGTCGGCGCGATTATCGGTGCCTTGGAGAAGCGCGGCCTGATCAATCGGACCCTGGTGATCTTGACGAACGATAACGGCGGCGAACAACTTTCGCGGGGAACACCACTTCGGGGCAACAAAGGGATTCTCCTTGAGGGGGGCATCCGTGTCCCTTGCATATTCCGCTGGGCGGGCCGCCTCCCCGCCGGAATGGTGTCCTCAAATCCCGCGATCACGATGGACCTGACCGCCACCATCCTCTCCGCTGCTGGAGCCAAGCTGCCGGATGGACAGAAACTCGACGGGATCGACCTGACTCCCGTGCTCGACGGCTCGAAGCCGGCACCCGGCCGGACCTTGTTCTGGCGGATCGGCGGGATGCGTGGCGAACAATTGGCGGCCCGGAATGGAAAGTGGAAATACATCCGTTACGAAAAAGGCGAACTCCTGTTCGACCTTGATGCTGACGTTGGAGAACGCCACGACCTCAGTAAGCGTCACCCCGAAACCGTCGCCGAACTCCGCAAAGAGGTGGAGCGATGGGAAGGCGAGATGGCACTATCGCGTCCAAAGTTCTTGGTCAGATGAGCCCCGCCTGGCGGGTTCACATCACCAGAAGCGTGGTTCGCCGCGACCGCGAGCGGTAGACTCATTGTAAAACTTTGTAAACGCCAGTGGATTGATCGAATGGGATGGCCTGAACCTCTGCTAGAATTCCGCTTCGGTAATCATTCATGAGCGACTTCCCTTTCAGACTTCGACTTGACAATCCTTCGTGCACTTGGCTCCCGGAGCGCCTACCGGGTTTCCGGCTTTTTGGGGAATCGCGTGGCTGTTGCCGTGGTCGAGGCGCGCTCACTGTGAGACGAGATATTTCGATCAAAGAATACATCGAGACGTGACGGAACCGTATCAAGGGGAACGACCAATGGAATCGAGCAGACGGCGCGGCTTACGCCTCACGACCCACACAGGGATGTCCACGTTTTTGACGCTCGCGCTCGCGGCTGTCGTCAGCCTCTCCGTGAGCTTCGGGCCCGCAACAGCCCAGGACCCGGCCGCGCAAGCCAAAGGCGATGCCACGCCTCCGCTCCCGAAAGTCAAACTCGGCCTGACCGTCAACGACCCCAGGGCGCTGCAAGGTTACACGCTTCTGAGCACAATGAACTCAAAGAGCATCTACCTCCTCGATAACCAAGGTCGAGTCGTTCACACCTGGAAGACCGAAGCGACCTCCTTACACTGCTGCTATCTCTTGCCCAACGGACACTTGCTTCGCCCTGCGGAACTGGGGGGCCGTGAAAAGTCCTTCGGTGGCGGTCCTGCGCCTCTCGGCAGGATTCAGGAGTTCAACTGGGAGGGCGAAATCGTCTGGGACTATACATTCTTTAATGATAAGCAACTTCCTCACCATGACATTTGCAAGATGCCCAACGGCAACGTCCTCATGATCGTGTGGGACAAGAAGACCGTCGAGGAGTGCATCGCTGCGGGCCGTAAGAGGGACCTCGTCAGTAAGTTTCTCCTGCCCGACTCGCTCATCGAAGTGAAGCCCACCGGTAAGAACTCGGGTGAGGTCGTCTGGGAGTGGCACCTGTGGGACCACTTGATCCAGGATCACGACTCGTCGAAGGCGAACTTCGGTGTCGTGGCCGACCACCCCGAGCTTGTGGATGCGAACTACGTCTCGGAACCGCCCATGCCCCCGGGTGCCCCAAAGGACGCCGCGAAGAAGGACGCGACGGATGGCCAGAAAACCGCTCAGGTTCAGGGGAAGAGCAAGGCCGAGATCGATAAGCTCAAGTCGATCGGCTACGCGGGCTCTGCCGCCAGCACGTCACAGCGAGCCAATCCCGACTGGACCCACGTCAACGCGGTGGACTACAACGCCGACCTCGACCAGATTGTCATGAGCACCCCGGAATTCAATGAGATCTGGGTCATCGATCACGGAACGACCAAGGCCGAGGCCGCGGGCCACATCGGAGGAAAACGAGGAAAGGGGGGCGACCTCCTCTTCCGTTGGGGCAATCCGGCCGTTTACCGTACCGGCGGGAAGGCGGAAAAACGGCTATTCTATCAGCACAATGCCCAGTGGATACCGAAGGGCCTGCCAGGCGCGGGTCACCTGCTCGTTTTCAACAACGGTAGAGGACGGATCGACGGCAACTACTCGTCGATCGATGAACTCGTCCTTCCCCTTGACGAGAACGGCCTTTACACCCGTGAAAACGGCAAGCCTTGGGGGCCTGCCGAACTGTTCTGGAGCTACTCGGCCCCCAAGAAGTCGGACTTCCACTCGTCGTTCATCTCAGGGACGCACCGCCTGCCCAACGGAAACACGATGATCTGTTCGGGAGCCAACGGCACGCTCTTTGAGGTGACGCCCGACAAGGAAATCGTCTGGAAATACCTGAACCCGGCCAAGGGCGGCTTCGGCGGCCCGGGTGGTCCGGGCGGCCCTCCCCCGCCGAACCAAGTCCTCGTCTCCTTCCTGCGAGACACCCTGAACCTGACGCCCGACCAGAAGAAGGACGTTGACGCCTTTCAGAAAGAAGTCGACGCGACGATTGAGAAGACCCTTGATGACGATCAGAAGAAAAAGCTCAAGCAGTCCACCGGCGGGCTAGCGGGCTTCGCGCCACCCGGCCAGATTCTTAGCACCTCGGTCCAGATCCAACTGAAACCGACCCCCGAGCAAAAGAAGACGCTGACCGACCTACAGAAGACGGCCGACGACACGCTCGAAAAGGTGCTGACCGACGACCAGAAGAAGCAATTCAAACAGATGAAGGACGACTTCGCCAAGGGCGGGCCTCCAGGAGGACCGGGAGGACCGCCGGGCGGTGGACCGGGCGGGGCGGGTGGGCCTCCGGGAGGACCGGGAGGGGGCGGACCGCCGCCGTGGATGTTCAACGGACCGCCGGGAGGCGCGTCACTCTTCCGTGCCTACAAGTACGCGGCCGACTACCCTGGCCTTGCCGGGCGTGACCTGAAGCCCGGCCAGACGGTCGAGGAGATCGAGAAACCCAAGTCCAAGGACGACGCCAAACCGTGATTCGCTTGAGCAAGAAAACACGGCTCCTGCTTCTGGCAGGTCTACTCGTCGTGCTCATTCCATCCCCCGCGCACGCCTACATCGGGCCGGGGGCGGGGTTCGCTCTAGCGGGTTCGTTCTTCGCCGTCTTCGCGGCCGTTATGTCAGCGATCCTGACGTTGGTGACGTGGCCGATGAGGCTCATTTATCGCACGCTATTCGGGCTGCGGGCGCTGGCGAAGAGCCGCGTCAGGCGTGTCGTGATCCTCGGCCTCGACGGCATGGATCACGGTCTAACCGAGGCCATGCTTGAGGAGGGGAAGCTCCCGCATCTGGCCTCCCTACGCGACAGAGGAGGGTTCCGCCCGCTCGGCTCGACTGTCCCGCCGATCTCGCCGGTGGCCTGGTCATCGTTCCAGACCGGGGTCAACCCCGGCAAACACAACATCTTTGACTTCCTCACGCC
>JAYVYS010000519.1:0-5662 GCA_043784005.1 Isosphaeraceae bacterium | reverse complement strand
GTCCGAATCCGAGACGGAAAGGTTGAGTCGGACACCTCGACGAAGCCCGACACACCGGTCGCCGCGGCGCTCGCCATGGCCGAGCTTGCCGGGGAGGGGATGTCATGACCATCCTGCCCAACGTACAAAATGCCGTGGAGCAGCTCTGGACGCACAAGATGCGGTCGATGCTGACGGTCCTTGGCATCATCATCGCGGTCACATCGACGATCACGGTCGTCGGCGTGATCCAGGGATTCACCTCGTACGTATCGGAGTTTCTGCAAGGGCTTGGCACCAACGCGATGTGGGTCTGGCCGCAGCGTCCTCCGGGAGAAGCGGGAAAGCGGCTGGGACGAATCGAGCTTGATGTCCACGACTTTGAAGCGATCGAGCGCGGTTGCCCCGCGTTGGCGATGGTTTCGCCGCTGGTCCGGCGAGAAACCGCCCGGTTCCGCGTCGGCCGAGAAGAGATCACGGTGCCGATCGAAGGGGTCTCCGCCGCGTATCACGCGATCCGCAACGTTCACGTGAATTATGGCAGGCCGTTCTCGGTCTTGGACGTGGAAGACGCCCACTATGTGTGCGTCTTGGGACGCGAAGTGCTTCGCAAGATGAGCCTGGACGAGGGGATTGTCGGAGAGACCGTGCTGATCGAAAACCGTCGCTTTCGCGTCATCGGGCTTCTGGAGGAAAAAGGGAGCTTTCTCGGCAAGAATCAAGACGATGTGATGTTGATCCCGTACACGCGGGCGTTGAACATGTATCCGAATTCTCGCCGATTCATGGCCATGACGGCACAGGCGGTTCGCGAGAAAGCGGTGCCCGAGGCCAAAGCGCAGATCATCAACCTGTTGCGTCGACGTCACGGTCTCTCGGCCTATCAGCCCAACGATTTCAACGTGCTGACCCAAGACGAAATCCTCGAAGCGTTCAACAACATGAGCCTGGTGGCGACCGCTGTGCTCGCGGGAATCGTGGGGATTTCGCTGTTGGTCGGTGGGATCGGGATCATGAACGTGATGCTGGTAAGCGTGACCGAGCGAACGCGCGAGATCGGTTTGCGAAAGGCCGTGGGAGCGCGCCGGCGCGACATCCTCATGCAATTCTTGACCGAGGCCGTCTTCCTGAGCGTGGTGGGAGGAGGTCTGGGGATCGGCCTGGGTTACTCACTCTGCGCGCTCGTGAGTCTGCACCCGCAGATGGTCGCGGTGACCGTGCCTTGGTGGGCCGTGGCGCTTGGGTTCGGGATTTCCGGAGGTACGGGGGTTGTCTTCGGACTTGTGCCCGCAGCCAAGGCGGCGTTGCTCAATCCAATCGACGCGCTGCGACATGAATAGAATATCGTGTCAGGATTTGTATGTCGGGTAACGGCGATACGAGATCCGCATGGCGATAAAACGAGTCATCTACGAATGGACGATGATCGCTTCCGTCGGCGCGGCCCTCGCGCTCTCGACGCTCTGGGTCGTCTCCAAAGTTTTTGATCCAGAGACGTATCACTTCGAGATCACGACCGCCCGGAGCCTCCGCGAGAATCGCTACTTTATTTTTGGTAACGGTGATCTCACAATCTGTAATCAAATTGATGTAGATGCGTCGGGAAACGCCTGCGCGCTGATTCTTTCAAGGACGATTACCCTGAAAGACCTTGTCCGAGGCGATCAGAATACGCATTTCACCATTCCGGGATTCGGCTTCGACTATTATTCGAACGCGCCTTTGGCCAGTTTAGTCTGGTCGGTGAGGCTTTCTCTCTTGGTCCCGGTCGCCTTGTTGATTATTGTCGCGAAGGTGTTTCGCGGTCGGCCTACACGCCTTTGGATCAAGAAGCGATCGGTAGCGAGCGGAGCCATCCAACAAACGCCCGCTCCTCCCGTCTGACGGTTAACCCGGCACGGCCCTCTTCCCGCCGCGCCGGGTTGTGATACATTCTGGTCCGGGGTACACAGGGGCTTGCGAACCTCGCAACGATCCGGAATGGAAGGCACGTCGCGATGAGCGATCGGGATGAACTCGACGGGTGTTTGAAAGAGATCGAAACCGCGTGTAAAGCGTACGACGCGGGCGACCTCTCCGCAGGGAAAAAGATCGCCCGGAGCTTGCGCGCGATCTTTCACCAAGAGGTGGGATCGACGGCCGCTCCCTTGATTTCTCGACAGTGCGGGACTTATACCAAGCTCGCGTCGAGCGTGGTCAAGTCGCCTTATCCGCAGGGGCTGTATTCGCCGTTGATGAATTTCGAGATCGAGCTGGCGGCGGTATCGCAACACGTCGTCAGTTCGTCGGGAAACGCGGGAGGGGTCGAGCCTCCAAGCATCAAACCCAGGCTCGGCCGCGCGGACAAGTTTCGGCAGGTCCAGGCTCCCGATTGGTGGAAGAGTGAACCCGTTTTTCTGATCGACCATTCCAAGGTCACACGTCGGGATTGCGTGATTTGGGGATCGGGTGCGGGTCCCGACGGAGAACCACCGAGCATGGTGTCGGCCCCCTTGTTTCCGTTGTTGATCAAGGCCAAGCTCACCGGCCTGCGAGGCATGGCGCAGGGCGGCTTTCATCAGATTGTCCCCATCCACGAAGCCCACGCGGCGGCCGCCCGGCAGATTGCCCACGAAGTGTTGCACAGCCCTGAGCTGAAAAAGCCGGCACGCTGAAGACGAGAGAGTCGAGAGATGAGAGACGAGATTTCTGATGGGAGGCGAGTGACGCCTCTGAACCGCTGAGGACTCATCTTTTTTTTAACGAATCATCATGTCCATTTGGACACACGACCGCATGAAAAGGGGGCTTCTGTCGACTCGTCACACTCGTTCCCACGGTCTCCGAGGGAATGCGTTCCTCGACGCTCCGCGTCGTCTTATCACGGAAAGATGCGGACGCGGAGCGTCCAAGACGGCATTCCCACGGGGACCGTGGGAACGAGTAAAGCCGCTGAACCGCTGAAGACTCATCGGTTCTTTTCACGAATCTCAAATTTCGCCTCTCGAATCTCGAATGATCTTTGACGGACAACCTTCGCGGATCATCGCATTCACGCCCCTGGAGACAGGCCTTTGCGCTATCAGATCTTGTACCAGCCCTCGTTCAGCCTCGCGGTCGTCTCGCTCGAACGGAGCGAGCAGATCATGTCGGAGTCCGGGGCGATGGTGAGCATGTCCCCGACGATCAAGCTGGAAGCCGCGATGTCGGGTGGAGGGGTCTTCGGCGCTGTGAAAAGCGCCATGGGAGGCGAATCCCTTTTCCGGACGACATTCACCGCGGAAACAGGTCCGGGAGAGGTTACCCTCGCGCCAAGTGCGCTCGGCGACATCATGGCCGTCGAGCTTTCCGGCAACCGCTTCTTCGTCCAACCCGGCAGCTACCTCGCCGGAGACACGCGGCTGACGATCAACACCCAGGGGAGCGTTCGCGGGATGCTCTCTGGCGAAGGGATGTTCCTGCTGACCGTGCAGGGGAGCGGCCTGCTACTGCTCTCTTCCTTCGGCGCGATTCATCAAAAGGTGCTTGCCCCCGGCGAAGAGTATATCGTCGATACAGGACACATCGTCGCGTTCGAGGGCTCGGTCGATTATCGGCTCGAAAAGGCGACCGGCAAATCGGCGGGAGTCGGCGGGTTCTTGAAAGGGATGCTCACGTCGGCCCTTTCCGGCGAAGGGTTCGTCTGTCGCTACCGAGGCCCGGGAACGATCTATATCCAGTCGCGTCAGTTGCCCGGATTCGCAAGGCAGCTCATGCCGTTCTTGCCCAGGGCGAGTTCTGGAGGGTGATCGTCGTCGATCGATACGATACCATTGATCAACACGCGGAAAAATGAGGAGAAGTGACGCGATGAATCGACATCTTAGAGGCCTGTCCCACCTGATCGGAATTCTCTACGTGGGCGGGTTCCTCGGTTGGATAGCGGGATGCGTCCCGGGTTCGACCCCTTCTCCTGCTCTTGCTCCTGCTCCTGCTCCTGTTCAGGCTTCGGGTGCGGCAGGCATTGGCACGAGCATCGCCTCAAACCCCACGGCGTCGGTCTCGGGTGTCGTCTTCAAGGAGAAGCCAGATCTGGATGCGTTTGTGGCCAGTCTCAAAGCGGAAGGGCTGCCGCTTGTGACCACAAAGGGCGTGGAGTTGAGGACGTTTGGATTCTCCGCGATGTCCGATATTCTGGAAGTGTCGGGGGATGTCGATGAGTCGCCGAGATCGCCGGATGAGCAGTGGCCTCGGAAGTTCGTTCTTTCCCCGGACGACCCGGCAACGCAAGGGACCATCAACGTGGCGATCTTGCCCCCGAGCGTGACCGGCAAGGACGGTGTCAAGCTCATCCTCCAGATCCAGACCGCCACCGAAGAAAAAAAGGTCACCAAAACCTTGATCTGTGACTTGCCTCCGCTCTGGTTCACGTCGCCGAATCGTCGAGCGATGTCTCAATCCGGGCTTGATTTTGGCTCGAAACTCAAGATCAAGCGCGGCAAAGGTGTGAAGGTGATCGGATATGAGGCGCGTCGCGGAACAGAGCGATCCGATTTCCAGGTGAACTTCCGATGCACAGCGTTGAAGCCGGTGAAAAAAAGCGGGGCCGCCGTTTCAAAAGCGGCCCCGACGACCCAATCCCCACCATGAAGCGAAGGACGCCGAGCAGTCTTGGTGCCGCGCCTATCGCGCGCACATCACGATATCGTCGACAAGTCGTTCGAGGACTTCGCGCGTCACCTGGCAGGGCGTCATGCTCCGTCTCCGGGTCGTGGTGTCGTAGCTGATCCGAGACAAGGTCATCGTGCCGGACTTGGTCAAGCGGACTTCGTAGTACGACTTGAGCTGGCCGCGAGGCGTGGGAGACTGGCTCCGCAATTCAATTTCCCCGGCGATCGCGTCGAACTCAAGGACGACGAGCGGTTCCATCAGATAGGTGACGGCCGAGGCGAGTTTGTCGGCCCAGGCACGAAGGTTTTCGGCCGTGCGGCTCGCGTCGGGAGCCTCGAATTCGAGGCGGTCGAAGGCTAGGCCGACGGGGCCGGCGGCGATCAGGTTCAACGCGATGCGTAGGCCGCCGTCAATGGCCGAGACAAGCTCGGGGGGGGCGGCGGAATCAACCGCGGCGACGATCTTTTGGCTCAGGTTGCTCATTCGTTGTTCCTCCTAAAGGGCGGACCGAGTGATCCGTTCCGTCGAATGATAGGAGCGTGGCTCGCCCGTCCACCACGGATTCGATGTGGACAGGCCGCGACCAGAGTCGGTTCAGGTGACGAAGGGTATCCTGGGCGTGGTCAATTTTGAGGTCGAGCCCGAAGTGCTCGTGGAGCAAGTAAAGCTCACCTCGGTTTCGATAATTCGCGTCTTTCACGCGGATGATCGGCTGACCGAAATTCGTCAGGCCGAACAGGAGCCGCTCCTTGATTTGCTTGAATTCGCGGCTCTCGATCTCGTAGGTCTCGTTCTGGTCGTTATGCTTGAAGCTGAACATGTGGTGACGTCGGCAAAAATCCTGCGTCAGAAACGTGTCGATGAAGGTCACGTCGGAGTGGAAACGGCGGACCTCGAAGATCTTCGCTCGTCCGAGACCAAGCTGTTTGTCCCAGCGCTTTCGGGTCTCGTAGTTGTCACACTCCTCGTACTCCGGGCCGAACTGGCCGCGATTCCATCGCTCCTCGATGTCGCGCAGAAGCTCGATCCCGAGCTTGTAAGGATTGAGACGACC
>JAYVYS010000518.1:0-4812 GCA_043784005.1 Isosphaeraceae bacterium | reverse complement strand
AAGACGTTCCAGGCCTGGACCGGGTTCATGGTCTCACCTCGCTCAGACTGGCGAACTGGAAAGCTCCCAGAACGTAGGTCTGCCCGGGAGTCATCGGGTCGGCCGGCGGGCCCCCCGGTGGCGGCGTGACGCGGATGTGATAGACGAGGTGGACGCTGACCGGATACACCTCGGCGGGCAGCGAGAGTTTCCGTAAAACATGCCTCGCGGCGATCTTGCGCAGTTCTTGATTTTCTGGCACCAGCAAGTTGGACGCGAACTTGGGATGGCGGTATCGAGGCACCGCCCGAAGGACCGAGTCTTCACCCGTCTTCCCAAACGCGAAGTTCGAACGAATTCCGAGCGAGTCGACCACGTCCGCTTCAAGAGTTAGCGAGTCGCGCATCGGATCAGGTGCGAACATGCCCCAATACTGCCAGAACCCCAATGGTAGGATGTAAGCACTTACCACGCCGATGCAGCGATTGCGAATCGGACAAACCGGCAGCACCCAGATCAGCGTCGCGCTCAGGTGAATGACAAGAAATCCCGAAATGAACAACCGGCGCATCCACCAGCGCAACGCCCTAGATCGAGATTCACTCATCGGCCCGGCCTCCTTGATCGACTTCGATCCGCGGGCCGGACTTTAGGAAATCTTCCCATTTAGGTCAATTCGAGTCGTGGCACGGCCTGGAGCGGGAAGAAGTCCGAAGACCAATCCGAGTCTCTCGCTCAGCGCGTCTTGAGGCCCTCCGTCGCGTTCGCATCCCTTCGAGAAATCTCGACTCCAGGCACCTCGGCCCAGGCCGTGACTCGCCTTCCCAGCGCATCCGTTCCGATCGCTTTGACGACTGTCGGACCATTCAAGGATCCGATCAAGGTCGGAATCGGCTTCGAGACAAGCACTCCGCGACCGGTAATCGCAAAAGCGCCACACGAGGCGGTAATACCTGCCGCGTTCAGGCTCGCGTGACGAAACACCGAAGCGTGCGGGTCCGGCCCCGGCACCAAGGGCTCCCACGCCACTGTCGTCATTCTCACCATTGTGCCGCTCAATTCCCTCAAAACGAAGCGAAATTGGGGAGCGCCGGCGGACCCCGACTCGGGAACCGCTGTTAATTCGAGTTGGGCAAGGTCGTCGGGTAGGGGAACCGCCGTCACCTGCAAGTTTGCCCCGGAAGGGGCTTCAACTTCGACCTCCACCGCACCTGTCGGCGACGCTCCGACGATCACATACCGGCTCGCCGTTCCTGTGGAGGTCCACGAAAGGTCGGCGTCGCCAGGCAAGAGCGAGACGGTTCGAGGGCCTGCGAGATCCCAGGTCTCGAATGGCTGACGAATGTCCAGCGTACGGAACCCGGACCGGTCGACATGCGCAGGGTCGAATCCCGAGAAAAACAGAGCGACCGTCCAGGCGCGATAGAGGTCCTCGAATCGTTCGCCGGTGACGGCCTCAATGTTCCGCACTCCTCGATATTTCGAACGAACTAGTGCCGGGACAAACCCCGGTCCATGCCGATCGGCACACCAGCGAAGGAACAGATACGTCGCTCCACGATTTCCGTGGCTCCGAAACAGGTCCGCCGCGTAATAGTCGTCGACGACCAATCGATAAGCCTCGGGACGCGACAGGAACGCGCTCACGCGATAGTCCAGGTTGGATCGTGAGTACCCATGTTGATCCTCGACAAGGTGAGCGATCGCCTCGTCGAGCCAGCCTTCCTCCTCAGGTCCAGGCGAGTGAGACGTGGGACCAACCAAGGCTTTGGCGGAGAACGTCACGGCATGCGTGTATTCGTGAGCCACGACGGTGCGCAAATGCGGCCCAGCGGTCAGCGCGGTGCTCAAGTACATCATGTCGCCGTGATTGCTGTACGGAGCGGCAAGGTTCACGTCGAGATCCGCGCCTCGGACAAATCCGTCAACAACGTGTCGACCTCCCGCCAGACGGGTCAGCCAGCTCGACATGAAAACCGTGAACCGGCCGTCGCCATCGACATCGCGCGCCTGGCCGATCGTTTTGGCGGCGACCGGAAAGATCTCGCCATCGAAGGTCGCCACAAGATCCTGAAGGACCAGGGAAGAAACCCTTCCGGCAACGTCATCCGTCTGATCTACATAAACCTGAACACGTTGTCCGACCGCTCGGAGATTACCTCGGACCCCGAGGTAATTGCTCGCACTTGCCACATCGCCGTCGCGGACCAAAAGGTGAAACACACGCTCGCGGTCGGGCGTTTTGTTGATTGCGGGCGTTACAGGTGCCAATGGTGGGATCGACCGTTGGGGAGGTTGCCGACGCGGCGGAGGAGCGAGACGGGGTGGAATAATCTGATCAGGCCGGATCGCTTTCGCCGAGAGCCGCATCTCGAAAGGCCCGGCCGACGTCGAGAGCGCCGAGACGATCACGAGCGTCTTGGAACCCGACCGGGGCGAGGCGATCGAGAACCGGGCCTTACCCTCTCTCGATCCAATGGACACCGACCTGCCGGTTCGCCAGAAGGAGGCCTGCGTCGGAGAATTCGAGGGTCCAGGTCCACCTGAGATCGACCGCAAGCCGACGAAGAACAGAATCACTAGCCCGGTCAATCCGGCTTGGATTCGAGGCGACAGCGATTTCCCGACCGGGAAACGGGGCATACGGGACGACCGGCCTGGAACATGGCCGTCCCGTTTCGAGGTCCCCCGATGGAACTCGACTCACGCGGGCAGGCGTCAAGGCATTCGATCGGCCTCGCGTGTCGCCCGTCTTGAATCGATTGCGCCGGTTGATTCGGGGTTCTGGGTCGGTCGCGAATCGACACGGGATCTTGAGTATTTTCCCGCGAGATCGCCCGAAAAATCGCCGTCAAAGTCGCTCACCACGCGGTGAAACCGCCATCGATCATCAACACGGCTCCCGTGAAGAAGCGGGCGCGGTCGGACGCCAGGAAAAGGAAAAATTCCGCGATTTCCTCAGGACCCGCCAGTCGACCGATCGGATGGTCGGCGATGATCGCGTTGAGAAACCCTTCGCGGTCGCCCGAACTTTCCGCCGCCTTTCGCAAGAGCGGCGTATCGACCGAGCCGGGGCATACGGCGTTGACCCGGATATTATCCTTTGCGTAATCCACGGCCATCGTCCGCGTGATCTGGATCACGGCCCCCTTCGAAGGTCCGTAGACCCCTTGAGCACCAAGCCCCACCACCGACGAGATCGACCCCGTGTTCAAGAAAAGCCCACCCCCCTGATTTTTCATGACGGGAATGACCTCCCGCGCCGACCAGTAGATCGATTTGACATTCACATCCATCACGCGGTCCCATTCATCGGGGGTGATATCCGCGATCGGCTTGATGAGCGCGATTCCGGCGTTGTTGATCATCACGTCGATTCGACCGAACGCATCGAGCGCCGTGATCGTGTAGGCCGTCGCCGTCTCTTCCTTGGCGACGTCGCCGACGACGCAGCGGAGGTTTTCCGTCTTGAGGGCGGCGAAAACCTCCGGCAGCTTCGGGTCGATGTCCACTGCGACAACCCTTCCACCGGATTCGAGGAAGAGCCTCACGATCGATTCGCCAATGCCCGAGAATGCGCCTGTGACAATGCAGACTTTGCCGTTGAGGGTCATGTGAACCAAGTCCTTCGAGAGTCGGTGGAATTCGCAAGCATTCGGCGGTTGATTTGGAATATCGTTGAAACGCGGACGACGATCAACAAAGAACCTGTCATGAGAGACCGCAAAACAAGTCGAGCCGACTCGACCAGCCGCGGCTGATCCCATCGCGTAAAGCCGGCTCCACGATTCCTGAACGGACGATTTGGGAACCAGCGAGGAATAACTTCCCGAATTTGAATCGAGGGTGGCTGGGGGTTCGCCTAGTGCACTGTCAATGCTAAAGATACGGGTGTCGTAGGGTCCGCCATTGCAGACCATATTGACTTAACTCAATATATGGTCCGCTACGAAATTCGGACACGAACCCGTCTTTTTCGCGTTGACGCTGCACTTGCTTTTTTCTTTTCGGAATCGCAGAACAAATCCCCTCAAACCTCTGATGGTCTCTCTTGGAGGGCCTCGCCGCCGTTTCGCGCGCCTCGCGACGAAACGATCCGTGGCGGGTCCAAAAAGGAGTCGCACCATGAGCATCTGTCTCGCCTCGTCAAACCCTCCCCGGGTCATCGCCGATTCCCCTCCGGCCCATCGTTCCGGCGGACCTCGAACGCCCGAAGGCAAAGAGCAGTCGAGGCGGAATGCCCTCAAACGCGGGCTCCGCTCCAAGATCGTCTTCCCCGACGACCTCAATGCGCTTGTCGAACAACGCATCAAAGATTTCTTCGCCGAATTCGACCCGAGATCCGCTTATGAAGAGGTGCTGGTACGCGACATGGCGGTGTCGTCCGCCCGATTCGAGCGCTGCACCTCGCTTTCGATCGCCGACCTGATCCGTACCGCCGACCGCGCCACGTATTGCTGGGAGCACGACCGGCGGATGTCGGTCGAGGACTTTGCCGCTCGGATTTCCAAAGACCCGCAACGGATCGCTCGGGGCCTGCGGAGTTCTTGCCAGGGGACCGACTGGCTCATCGAACGTTGGGAAATCTTGGGCACGATCGCTCTTGAGACCGGCCGTTGGGACGACGATCAGCGTCGCCTCGCGTTCGACATGCTGGGTGTGCCTCGCGAGCTCCGGATCGTCACGAACAAGGTTCCAGGTGGCGACGACGCCGCGGGCTTGATCGCGCTGGTTGAGACGCAGGTCGCGATCCTTCGCGACGAGCAAGAGGCGGTCCTCGACGACCTGAACGACGCCGAACAGGCGATGTCGATGTCCGGGATGCCGTTGCAC
>JAYVYS010000517.1:0-5135 GCA_043784005.1 Isosphaeraceae bacterium | reverse complement strand
GTCTGAGGCATCACCGAGTCGTCCGCCGCGACCACGAGCAAGGCGAGGTCCAGTCCGGTCGCGCCCGCGAGCATGTTGCGGATGAATCGCTCATGGCCGGGCACATCGACGAAGGCGAGATGATCACCATCAAGGTCAAACGGCGCGAAACCGAGATCAATGGTGATTCCTCGCTGCTTTTCAGCGGGAAGTCGATCGGTGTCGATACCCGTGAGAGCCCGTACCAAGGCGGTCTTGCCGTGGTCGATATGCCCTGCCGTGCCGATCACTAGGTCCCGCGTCGCCATGTGTCGATTTGCCCGAAGTCGCGGGAAGTTATTGAATACCGATCGTGAAGTCAGTATATCTCAAGCGAGAAGTCGAGGCGACCCATGATCAAGGATCGGCCCGGGTCTTCAACCCCGCCGATCAAGAGGCGATGCGACGGTTTTGTCGCTCGATTTCACCAGATTCGCCAGAGAAGGCCGATTTCCTTACTCGATTCGGGTTGACCGCGAGCGAAGAAACATTGATACTCTCGCCGACCAGAAGCACCCACGCGGGTTGACGAGCATCAGGATGCGAATCCCCCGCGGCGGTCACGGACGACGGGTAACAACGTGAGAATTCGACAACTTGCCGGGCTGCGGTGTTCCGTTTTGATCGAGCCGACTTTCGAGGGCGAGCTTCTCGCTTCGACCGGGTCGATAAGCTTTGCCGCCCCGAGCATCGGCGACGGGTGTCCTTTCGCTGCCAGCCATTCCGCTCCGGCTCTAGACAGTCTTCCTCGCACGACTTAGACTCCGGCTCCACGACGTCCGGCATCTCGCGTTGCTTCATGATGCCGGGAACGTCTGATCAGGGATGATGAGGATGGCCGCTCCCATGATGATCTCCAATGCCTTCCTGTTGATCTTCGCCGTCGCCTTCATGGGCTGCGTGCTGGCAACCCCCGTCGTGACGCGAATCGCGATCTGGGCGGGTGCGATCGACCGGCCCGACCAGTTCCGCAGGGTCCACAAAGGCGCCACTCCACGCCTCGGCGGCCTGGGTCTCGCGTTCGGCATCCTCATCGGGGTGGTCGTCGTGGTCGGCTTCGGTTATCTCGACTCTTGGGAAGGCCTCCATGATTGGTGCGAAGGGCAATGGCCGGTCTTCGCAGCGTCGTTGCTCGTCCTAGGGATCGGTTTCGTCGACGATACCAGAGAGCTTAGCGCAAGGGTCAAGCTTGCTGGTCAAGGAGTCGCCGTCCTGATCCTTTACGTTGGCGGCGTTCGTATCCATAGCTTTGATTTCCTGGGCTGGACGATCGACTTCACCCACCCCGCACTCACGATCCCCTTGTTCGGCCGCGAGGCCTCGATCGGGATTCCCAGCCTGTTTATCACGCTATTCTGGTTTCTTGGCTGCATGAACATCTGGAACCTGATCGACGGCATGGATGGACTTGCCTCGGGCGTGGGTTTGCTTGTCAGCGGCACACTCACGCTGGTCGCCATCCACCATGAGAACGTCGGCGTTGCGATCACGGCGGCGGCGCTGGCGGGTAGCCTCGCGGGTTTCTTGCTTTACAACTGGCACCCCGCATGCATTTTTCTGGGAGACAGTGGGAGCCTGCTGATCGGGCTGCTGATCGGCGTGATCGGCGTCCAGGGGTCATTCAAAGGGCCGTCCGCGATCTCGATCCTGTTCCCGATCCTGGCGATGGGGTTGCCGATCTCCGACACCGCGCTCGCGATCTTCCGGCGCTGGGTGCGAAACCTGCCTCTGAGCGCCGCGGATCGTCGACACGTCCATCATCTCTTAATCGGTCTGGGCCTGAATCCTCGACAGGCGGCGCTCCTGCTTTATTGCTTCTCGGGGTTCCTCTGCGGTGTGGTCTTACTGGGCGTGGCGCTCAAGAACGAAGAACTCGCCCTGATTCTGGGGATCGCCGGCTGCCTCGCGTTTTTGCTCGTGCTCACGAGTCGGCTGAACGAATTCGCGAGCCTTCGCGGAGACTTCCTGGCGCGACTTCAACGCGGCAAGCAAGAGCGATTCGCCGCCAAAATCGCCTGGGAAGCCATTCAGCGCATCGAACTGTGCAAGAGCCTCGACGACATCTGGGCGATTCTCGAAAAAACGGCGACGAGCTTGGGTTGCGAAGAGGTTAGGATCGCGGGCACGGTCGGTGGCGTCGAGGTGGGTCGGGCTCCCCTCGGATTGGACTCGTCCGTCGACAGTCCGGCCTCATTGTCGTGTCCCAGGGCGGTTTTCCGACTATCGGATCAACAGGTCTTAACGCTGACCGCTGTCTTGCCTCAAGCGGCGAAAACGACACTCGCGGCCGACATCGTGTTCCGGTTTTTACAAAGACTCTCGCTCGCGTGCTCCGAACGCCTGGAACGAATTCTGGCGGTAGAGCCAGGCGGCGGGGAGAAGGAAGGCCCAAGACTCGGCGCGATCGGAACTGTCCCAGAAGTCATCGCCCCCTCCGTGGTTGATTCTTCAGCCTCCGCGGCCGCGCGGCCCAGGTCGCAAGCGCCTCCCCTCCTGCTCTTCCCCAAAGGGCTTTCGGCCCGAGATGTGCTGGGATGGGTGCGCGGGGCGATCGGACATGAAGCCTGATCCAACCCCAACGAACTCGCCGAGCCAAGGATAGGAGCGGAGTGAACCATGGATGGAATACAACCCTACGCCAACGCATCGTCTCCACAGCCGCACCCGGCTCGCCCGATGGCCTATGCGACCGTCGTCGCACCCAATCCGGCGGCGATCAAGGCCCCCTCGGATTATGTACGGGCGTTGAAGCGAAGGTTCTGGCTCGTCTTGATGGTCGGGGTGCCGCTGAGCACGCTCGTGGCCCTCTTCGTCGTTCGTCAGCCCGCCTATTATCAAGCCTCGGCGATGATTCTGATCGAGCCGCCGCAATATGACCCGGTCCTCTCCGGACTCGTCTCTCACGATGTCGGCCGGAGCGATCGCGAGGTCAACGACAAATACCTGCCCAATCGCGTCGCGTACCTCAAGAGCAAAGCTCTGGCGCAACAGGTCGTCAATGATCCGACGTTTCTTCAAGGTGAAACGTTGCCCGACGTCGACGCCGCCGACCTCCTGATCCTCTACCTCTCGACCAAGCAACACTTGAACTCGAACTGGGTCACCGTGACGCTCGAAGGAACCGACCCCGCGCGGACCGCTCGTCAGCTTCAGACCTTGCTCAACCGATTTGCCGAACACGCCAAGAACGAGTCGATGAACCGCATCGACACAACGCGACAGTATGCCACCGCGACTTTGAAAAAGGCCGAGGAAGAGCTTCGTGGAATCGACAAAATGATTGTCGAGATTCTGAGTAAAACCAAGACGATCGGCCCGGACGGCAAGAACATCATCCAGGCCCAATACGTGAGCCTCGGCAGCTTGCTTATGCATAAACAAATGCGTCTGACCGAGTTCGAGCAGCAAGCATGGTTTTCGCTGGCCCCTCGGATGGACAGGAATATGAGGCCTGAAGAGGGTCGCAAACTCGACCAGATCGACAAGCTTCAGGAAAACCGAGCAAAGCTTCTCAGCCAACTCGAATTGAGCAAACGCACGACGCGGAACCTGATCAACGACCCGACCTTCAAGTCGGTTTCCGCGAAAATCAAAACACTCGACGAACGTATCAACAGGTTGCATCAGGTTGTTCCCGACCTCGAAAAAGAGCCGTTGAACCCGTCGATGCCGATTGTCGAGGCGATGAGGGAAGAGATTCACGCGACGCAGGAAGCCTCTAAGACGCTGCTCGGCCAGCTTCGCGAATCGATGCCCGAACATCAAAAATTCCTGGCCCTTCAAGACGACCGCGAGATGCTGCTGAAGCGTATCAACGACATGAAGACGAAAATCTCCGGGTTCGAGTCGCTTGCAACCGCCCAGGAGCAGCAGCCCCCGGTTTCGATCCCCGCGGCAGTCGCCGAGCCGGTGATTCCCATCCGCCCGCGACGGACCCTGAACATCCTCGCCGGCCTCATCTTCTGCTTCGGGTTGGGGATCGCGACGGTCTGCCTGGTGGAGCATCTCGACCATTCGGTAAAAGTTCCCGAGCATCTTTCGATCGGCCTGACGCTCCCCTTGCTGGGGGTGATTCCACGGATCCGGCGAACCTCGCTCACTCATCGCGGCGGTCACCTCTGGACCCCCGCCACGCCTGATTCTGTCGAGGCCGACGCTTACCGAAATCTTCGCGCTAGCCTCTTGGGTGCTTCGGACCGGCTCGGCCCGATCGTCACGCTCTTGGTGACAAGCGCCAAGGCCAGCGAAGGAAAGAGTACGACGGCTCTGAATCTCGCCGCGACGTGTGCCAGAGCGGGTGAACGGACGCTCTTGATGGACGTCGATCTCCGCCGGCCCAGCCTTCGCGATGTCTTCGAGCACGATGGGCATGACCTGGGGCTCGTCGATGTTCTTCGAGGTGAGTTGCCCTGGCAGCGGACCGTCGTAAGGACGGACATCCCCAGCCTCGACTTTCTGCCAACCGGCGAAGCGACCAAAGTTCCGATCGAGATTCTCGGAACACTTGAACTGAGGCAGCTCTTGATTGCCTTATCCCATCATTACGACCGAGTGATTCTGGACGGACCGGCGGTTTTGGGTCTGGCGGATTGCCGGATGCTGGGGCGCGTGGTGGATGCCGCGTTGCTGGTCGTGAAGTCGGGAACCCACGAGATGCGCCCGCTTCAGCGCGCCAAAGCGATGCTGGAACAGTCGCATGTGTTGATCGCCGGGGTCGTTTTCAATGGCTTGCACGACGATTTGCAAAACTGGTCGAGCTATGGACCCTATCAACCGTACGCACTGGCGGCGGATTGAAAAATCATGAATGCACGATTAACAAAATTTAATGCATATTATTTGATTCACACCAAATGGGAGATTTCCCCGTGACCTTCCGACAACGCCTGGTTGTCGCGATTGACCGGCTACTCGCCGTGGTAATCGCGCTTTATCTGGGAGGAACGGTCGTCCTGTTTGGAGGGCGGATCTGGTGGGCGCCTCCGCTCCTGGCGTTCGGGGCGGTCACGGTCGTCGGGCTGAGCCTCATTCGTGTCTTGTTGGAAGGCCGATTGAGAGTCCTTAAGAGTCCTTTGATGCTTCTGGGAGTGCTCATGCTGGGTCTGGCCGTGGGGCAA
>JAYVYS010000516.1:0-11579 GCA_043784005.1 Isosphaeraceae bacterium | reverse complement strand
CGCCGATCCGTCGCCGAGACGTTCGGGTTCGGCCTCCTCGCGGCTCTCGTCTCGGCCCTTTGTTACTACCCGTGGTACGCCTACGTGGAGCGACACGGGGGTTATTCCGCGCTGATCCAACACCAGCGCGGCTACCTTGGCCCAAACGGCACATGGCTGTCGTACCTTCGCCAACAACTCGCTCAGGTGATCGCACTCTCAGGCGGGGTCGGCTGGGGAATGCTGACGTGGACGGTCGCCTGGTTCGCGAGTGCCTTGGTCGTCATGAGAAAGGGAGAAGGTGCGGCGCCGAGTCGATTAAGTCCATTTCGCCTTTTCTTAGGATGTCTGATCGGCGTCGTGGCAATAACGACGGTTCCTGATCTGGGATGGTGGGTCGGTCTTGCGTGGGCGGTACGGCTGGCACTGGACGCGCGTTCGACTTATCGAATGCTCGCATCGTTCTGGCTGATCCTCTCGGTGATGACGCCGTTTTATCATCCCTACGCGAGGCTCTGGCTCCCGTTGCACGCGACGGGCTGGCTATTGCTTGCCGGAGCGGTCGTTCGGTTCGGACCCTTCTTGGAGACGCTTCCCACTCACTGGGAAAACAGGAAACGGCTTCCTCGACAGTTCATCGCGCAGCTCGTCGTGATGTTGATATGCATCACCGTCGCCAAAACTCATTGGGGACCCGTTGGCCCCAGAATCCTTTCACCAATGCGGATCTTCGCACGAACCGACAACCTGCGCGAAGTCGCGGCCCGGATCGCCAACATGCCTACTCCGAAAAAGAATCGCGGGATCAAATTTCGAGTTCTCGCTCGACGACCGTTGTATTTCTACTTCGCGTTAATTGGGGCGAACCCTGTTCAGCTTCTGGCCTCCGCAACCTCATTGACCTCCGGTCCTGGTTCCACCGGCGATTGGGCCGTTTTGGATTCGGTCCAGCTTTCCGGATCTCCGGAAGACGAATCGGCCTGGCGCTCGATCGTCTCCCAGTGGAGGTTAAGACAATCGATTGAGGTCGAGCTTGACCCGATCGTCCTGCTCGACGTTTTTCCGCAGGCGGTATCACCTGGATTCGAGATTCATCGGGCGTGGATCTCCGTCCTCGGAGACAGCCCCGCTGGAGACGATGATCCTTCAACCCAAAGAGTCTTTTAGAACTTCGATGACAAAATATCTGACTCCTGTCTCTCTCTGGCCCGACCCCAACGCCCTGGGTCCTCTGACCGATCTGTACCAGCTCACGATGATGGCGGCCTATCATACGGCGGGCCGGGCAGGGGATCGGGCGGTTTTCGAGATGTTCGTGCGTCGGATGCCTGTGAATCGGGCGTATCTCGTCCTCGCGGGATTGGAGCAGGCGTTGGCCGACCTGCTGAGGCTTCGATTCGCTCCCGAACAGATCGCCGCCATCAAGCGACTTCCAGCGTTCTCGACGACGGATTCCTCGTTCTTCGAGGGGCTATATCCCTTAAAGTTTGAAGGAGACGTCTGGGCCGTTGCGGAAGGGACCATTGTCTTCGCCGGAGAGCCGCTGTTGCGGGTTCACGCGCCGCTTGCTCAGGCTCAATGGGTCGAAACCTTCTTGTTAACTTCGATCGGCTACCCCACACTCGTGGCATCGAAAGCCGCGCGGATTGTCGAGGCCGCGGCGGGCAGACCCGTCTATGATTTCGGACTTCGACGCGGGCAAGGGGGACACGCGGGAATGCTCGCGGCGCGCGCCTCGTACCTGGCCGGGTGTGCGGGAACAAGCAACGTCGACGCCGCCATCCGGCTGGGAATCCCCTGCACCGGCACGATGGCGCATTCCTGGGTCCAGTCCTTCGACACCGAGGAAGAAGCCTTTTCAACGTTCGCTCGCATCTTTCCTGACAACTCAACACTTCTGGTGGACACCTATGACACGGCGAAAGGGGTCGCCCGAGCCGCGGCGATCGACCCGCCGATCAATGCCATCCGGATCGACAGCGGGGATTTGCTCGAAGAAGCCAGGAAGGCGCGTACGATCCTGGATCAGGCCAACCGAAATCAAGTTAAGATCGTCGGGAGTGGGGACCTCGACGAGTCCTCGATCACCGCGCTCGTCGAAGCCGGTGCGCCCTATGACGCTTTTGGCGTGGGAACCGAACTGATTACCAGCAGGGATGCGCCGGCGCTCGGGATCGTCTACAAGCTCGTCGAGCTGAACGGCAAAGGGCGAATCAAGCTCAGCCCGGACAAGAAAACCTACCCGATGGGAAAGCAAATTTATCGTCAGAGAGACACGGCTAACCGTTTCGTCGGAGATCATGTCACCCAGGCCGACGAACGCGCTGAGGGTGAGCCTTTGCTGGTTCCCGTGGTGACTGGGGGAAGGCTCACAGCGTCCCTGCCGTCCCTCGACATGATTCGCCAACGCTGCCGTCAACAGCTTTCCTCGCTGCCGGACTATCTTCGAGGTCTCGACGCGAAACCGGAATATCCACTGACTTACAGCGATTTGCTCGAAGATGAGGCGCGACGCCTTGGGGTCAAGTAATCATTGAGCCCATCCTTCGAGGCGATCAACTTGAGCTTTACACCCTTCGACGACGGCGATACCATCCCGCCGCGAGCGATCGGGTTCCTCATGCCGTGATCGTCGAGAGAAGCACCGGAGGCTTCAACAACGTGGCCAAGATCATCAGTGTGGCCAATCAAAAGGGCGGCGTCGGCAAGACGACCACCGCCATCAACCTCGCGGCAGGTCTCGCCAAGTCGGGAAGACCGTCGCTCGTTATTGATATCGATCCCCAGTGTAACGCGACGAGTGGCCTGGGGGTCGAACCGGCCCAGCGGCACCCTTTGCTGTCAGGGAAACCGCTTGGGAATGCGATCGTCGAGACGTCGCAACCCAATCTTTACGTCCTCCCCGGCTCGCTCAGCTTGACGGATGCCGACGCCCTTTCGTCGGCGAATCGTCAACGGGCATCTTCGCTAAGACATCAGCTCAATAGCGAATTGAGCCGGTTCGATTTCGTATTTCTCGACTGTCCGCCGTCGCTCGGCCAACTGACTCGCGCAGCGCTTGGGGCTTCCGCGGAAGTCTTCATCCCCATCCAGTGCGAATATTTCGCGCTCGAAGGGCTGTCACAGATCATTGAACTCGCGCGTCAGACCAAGTCCAAGGACAACCATCGGCTCGAAATCGGCGGCATCGTTCTGACGATGTACGACCACGAACTCGAGCTCGCTCGCGAGGTCGCCGAAGAGGTCCGGGGATTTTTTGACGAAACGGTTTTCCGCACGATCATCCCGCGCGACGTGCATATCAGCGAGGCGCCGAGCCACGGCGTGAGCGTCCTCGATTACTCACCGAGGGCCCGGGGCGCCTGGGCCTATACTGAACTCGTCATGGAGGTCATCGAACGTGAATAAGCGACGCCTCGGCCGCGGTCTTGAAGCACTCCTGGGTCGCGACGAAGGCGGCCATGAGCCGGGCATCCACGAAGCGGGCGAGCTGAACTATCTCGCGGTCGATCTCATCGATCCCAATCCGTTTCAGCCCCGGCGCGTTTTCGACCCGATAGAAATCGCCGCATTGGCCGACTCGCTGCGGCAGCATGGCATGATTCAGCCGATTCTCGTCCGTCAGGCCGGGGATCGTTACCAGCTCATCGCGGGAGAACGTCGACTTCGCGCGGCGGTTGAAGCGCAGCTTCATGAGATCCCCTCGCGCATCATGGAGTTGGACGACCAGCGCGTAAGCGAGTTGGCGATGGTCGAGAATCTCCAGCGCGAGGACCTCAACGCCTTGGAAAAAGCGTCTGCCTTTCGTGACTACCTGAGTCGTTACGGAGGGACTCAGGAAGAGCTCGCCGGTCGGCTCGGCCTGGACCGCTCGACGCTTTCCAACCTGCTGCGACTCTTGGAGCTTCCGGCTCCCATTCAAGACGCCGTGCGAAGTAAGGCTATAAGCCAAGGCCACGCTCGGGCCTTGCTCGGCCTTCCCGACCCCGATGCTCGACTCGTGGCCTACGAGAGAGTTCTCAAGGAAGGGCTCTCCGTCCGACAGACCGAGGCGCTTGTCGCGACCGGGGAGCCAACCCCGGCGAAGTCGCGGCTCCGGGCCGACTCGGCCCATGAGGAATCGAAGCCAGGTAAGGCCAAAGCACCTCATGTCCTGGAGTTGGAGCAGCAGCTCCACAATCGGTTCGGCACTCCGGTCTTGATCAAGGTGAAAGGCAAGGAAAGGGGGTCGATCATTATCGACTTCAACAATCAGGAAGAGTTTGATCGCGTCACCAGCCTCATCCGGGGATAGGGCTGAAATCAGATCGTTCAGTTAATCACGCCCTCCCAGGTTCATTGAAGACCGGGGAGGGCGTTCGCTTTGGACCGCCAGGCGAGGGAGGAATGCGGTCCCCGAATCATCACTCCGCTTCCCATTTCGTCCGAGTTTCCTAGAAAAAGAGAAACCTCGGTTCCCGCCAAAGTGCGGATGCAAAGCGGTTCCGAGCGCTCCCTCGAAACCTAAGTCGTCTGACTTTCACGATCTTCGCACATCGTGGTCCGCAGAAAAAAGGAATGGCATCTCGTTTGCCGATGATTGAGCAATCCAATTGCCACTCCAGGTTTTGTGAAGGCGAGTACATCACCGTGGCCATAGCTGTGACGGCCGGAACGGAACACATTTCGGCGCTGCCCTTCGTGAACGCCTCTTCCGCCGAACAACTCTCACTGGCGCTCTCCAGAGTCGGTCCGCATCCTGACTTGGCGCGTCAGCTTCACGAGATTCTGGGTGACTACTGCCATCAGTGCCGCAATCTCCTCAGCACGATGAATATGAGTCTGTACTTGGCGAAACGGGCAGGGGGCAAGTTGGACGATACGGACTGGAGCACGATCGAATGGCACTATCGCGAGGCGGAACAGTTTATTGATCGGGTCCAATCGATCTGTCGACCGATGTCGCTTAGCCTTGTCAAGACGTCGCTTCAATATTTGTTTGAGAGTCGCCTCGCCGCGTGGTCTGAAACGCTCATTAAAAAGGGTCGGACTTTGATTTTGCAGGGGCCTCCCTCGTCCAAGATTGGGCAGTTCGACCCGGGCAGACTTGAACGGGTGTTTGATGACCTCGTCGCATGGAGAGCGGGTGTCGGAGATGCCCGCACCGACCTTCGAATCCAGTGGAAAACGACAACCATTGCGTTCGAAGTCGTCTGGGATGAGCCGCCTATCGATGGAATCCCGCCCGGTCGTCCCGAGATTCGCCGCGAGTCAGGCGACGCGGAGATGTCGCTTTCGTTGGCGTCGCTCACCATCCCGATGCTTTCCCGAGTGATGAGTCTGCATGGAGGCTCTCTCTCGGGATCGATCGGCTCTCCCTGGAGGATTTGCTTGTCCTGGCCGCTCGCCGCTTCGCCTACTTGAACGACACCCAGGGAGTCGCAACAATGCTCAAGCCTGCCACCATCGGGCTCTCGACCTTTCCACGCCCTAAGCAACGGTTTGTCCTCCTCGTCGATGACCACGCCGCGACGCTCTCGACCCTCCGACAGGTTGTGGAACTGGCTGGACATTCGTGTTTCGCCACAATTTCCTCTTTTGAGGCCGTGCGCTATTGCCGGAGACGGCCCCCTAGCCTCGTTGTCACCGACCTCGCCATGCCTTACCTCAATGGACATGGTTTGGGACGCTTCATCAAGAAACGCTATCCCAGTGTTCCGATTCTGTTGGTCACTGGAGAGCTTCTCGACCCCGAGACCCTGATCGAGCTGCGACAAACGTTTGCCGCGGTGATATGCAAACCGCTTCCGATCGAGCCTTTTCTCAGACTTTTGAATCAGTTCATGTCGGACACCGATTACGATACCTTGCCCTTGACCGATCCTCGGTAGGGGCTTTACCATGCATCTGTTCGAACCTGACGGGGCGTAGCGCAGCCTGGTTAGCGCGCCTGCCTTGGGAGCAGGAGGTCACCAGTTCGAATCTGGTCGCCCCGATTCCGTCGGGCCAACGAAAGCGTCACTTTGATGAGTTCGAGCCAGCAGACGATCAACGCGAAGCAACGCGCGGCCCTGGCCGCGGCCTCACTGGTGCGGAGCGGAATGATTGTCGGGCTAGGCACGGGCACCACCGCCACACTGATCATCAGGGCACTTGGCGACCGGATCGCGGACGACGGACTGAAATTCCTCGCGGTTCCAACGAGTGCCGAAACGGCCGAACTCGCCAGTTCGTTGAGCATCCCGCTCCGCGAACTCGATGACGTTGACACCGTCGATATCAATCTCGATGGCGCTGATGAGATCGATTTTGAGTTTCGGATGATCAAGGGCAGAGGCGGCGCGTTACTGCGTGAAAAGATCATTGTCACCGCAGCCAAGTGGCGCGTCACCGTGATCACTGAAGACAAACGAGTCACGAAGCTCGGGCTCAACGCTCCGATTCCCGTGGAAGTGAGCCCTGTGGGATCGCGACATACCCGGCGGAGACTTGAAGCCCTCGGGGCCTCAGCGATCCTTCGTGTCCGGTCTGACGGAGAACCCGTGATCACCGACGGTGGAAACCGGATCATCGACTGCCGGTTCCAAGAGGATCTCGAACCCAACAGCCTCAACGCCACCCTCAAGCAAGTCGTCGGAGTCTTCGAGACCGGTCTCTTTCTCGGGCTTTGCGACTTGCTGATCGTCGGCACGGGCGACGGCATCGAGCAGCTTGAAAACCCCTCGTCGGAATGGAAGTGAACCACCGCTGGAATTGGGCTCAATAGCCCGATAGACTGGTTCCACGTGAAACTCCGACGATTGTCGGAAGCCCGAGGCGGGATCGCAATTCGTCAAGGATCTCCGCTGTCCGGCTTGCTCCGACACGGTCGCATCCGAGATTGACCACGGCGATGGTCCCATCAAGATCGCGAACTCCCCCAGCCGCCTTCACCTTGACGTGGAGTGGTGACGTTTTGCGCATCAAAGCAAGATCCGCGTGGGTCGCCCCGCTCGTTCCGTAGCCTGTCGACGTCTTGACGTAGTCCGCCCGCAGTTCGCCGCAGATCTCACAGAGTCGGATTTTTTGAGCATCATCGAGGAAGCAATTCTCGAAGATCACTTTCACGATCGCCCCTCGCGCGTGGGCGATCTCGGTCACGGCGGCAATGTCGCTCCTTACCGCTTCCCATTCTCCCGATAAAACTTGGCCGATGTTCACGACCATGTCGAGTTCGGAAGCACCATCGCCAAGGGCTTTTTCCGATTCGAAAACCTTCACCGCCGTCTGATGTCCGCCGTGGGGGAAGCCGATCGTCGTTCCGACGGCAACCCCGGTCCCTGCTAAGATTTCGGCGGCGAGTAAGACCGCATACGGCTTGATGCATACGCTTGCGACTTCGTACCGGGCGGCGAGTTCACACCCCGCGACGAGTTCCACGTTGGTGAGGATCGGTTGAAGGAGTGAGTGGTCAATCCGTTTGGCAATATCGGCATAAGTCAAAGGCATGAGAGCAATCACTCCAATCGGATCAACGCGGGGATAATGCAGGCTCACGAAACGCGCGCTTATTGGCGAGGTTCGGACGGAACATCATGAGAATTACGAGTGGCAGATACAGGAGAACAAGGGTTCCGCCTTCGGTCAGATACCAGAACTGGCTTGCGACAAGAAGCGCGGCGGAAAGCGCGATCAACTCTCCGAGATTTTTTTCCATCGGCCAGATGGTCGTGATGATAACCAAGGCAAGATAGGCGATCAAAACGGGCAAGCGGTAACTCACATCGATCCCGTTCCAGAAGCTTCCGGAGGAAGGGGCCTCGAGGTCGGGCCAAAGCCCGACGTCAGCCAGACTTCGCGCGCCAAGATCGCGCGCGAACTGGGAGAGTTCGGGAATGGCGAGTCCGAGTCCCGCGCAGATCAGGAGAACGGTTAGCCCTGTGGCGGCGAAGCGGATTCCGCCGTGTTTGCGGTAAAATCCAAGCCAAAGAATGAGAAGTCCGAGACATGCCGGCATGATTCCCGCGGATAACCCGATCAAGCCTCCCGCCAGTGCGGGGCGGTTGTAGAACGCGACGGCCGTGACGATGAGCGCCGCGGGTACGAGTTGACCGGTATCGACCAACGCAATTCGCGTATATGGCAGGATCAAGTAGCACGTCGCCATGGCCAGACCCGTGATGGGTCGGTCGAAGTGCCAACCGCCAACCGCGATCAGCATCACCACGAGAGCGAGATGTGCCAGGCTCGCGAGAATTCGGGACAAGATGACCCGTGGCGGGTGGGATTTGAGCATTTTGGGAAGCGGAGCGACCTTGATCATTTCGTTGACCGTCGCCTCGCCGGGGGAGTTGACGTGATGAGAAATGCCGGCGGGAGGGGTCGCGCCTTGCTTTCCTCGGTCGGCGGGATTTCGTGCCACTCCTTCATAAACAGTCAGGCTTATGGTTTCCGCCATGAGGAGTCCGAGAATCCCGACGGCCAGGCAGGCCAGTCCCGCCGCGTTGAGGTTCGGTTCCAGCAGCGGCCTTCGCGTCAGTGCAAGGTCGACCATGCTGCGTATGAGCCAGCATGCGGAACCGAGAAATAAGAGGACAAACGACACCCAAGGTTGCTTATCTCGCCCTTCGTCTCCCACCAAGGTCATTAGACCCGGGGCAAGGACGAAAAGAAGGAGCAGATCAAGATTCCTGATGCTCCATACCCGCGTGAATTTGAAGTAGAGCGTCAGACAACCGAGGAGAGTCAGAAAGACCCAGATCTCCGGTCCGATCCCAAGGTCGGCGACAAGCGAACCGCTCACGACGACCTCATTTCCGTCAGGGAGAATTTGGGTGAGGGCACTTCAACGTTTGCAAGAGAGACGGACGGAGACTTTTTTTAGTGACCGATGTGTTCCTCGGACAGCCGATCTGATCAAAACCACGTACTTCGACTCCGGAATCGAGCCCCTCGCATCAGTCGGAATCGCAAGGTATCGGCTCCCCCGCGAGTTGACAAAGCGCGATCATCGCCGCCCGCTGCTCCGCGTCTTTCTTGTTTTTCCCCCAGGCCGGTCCGTAACGCTGACGGCCGATCTGTGCCGAAATCTTGAAGCACTTGGAATGATCCGGGCCTTTTTCGTCGAGGAGGAGGTACGTCGGGGTCTCACCAAACTGGCGCTGGGCGACCTGTTGGAGCTGGCTCTTATAGTTTCCTCCACCGTTGCTTTCAACGGTGGCATCGATCTCGGCCTCAATGTGCCTCACGATGAACTGCTTGGCGCACTCCATCCCGCCGTCGAGGTAGATCGCGCCGATGAGGCTCTCGAAAACGTCCGCCAGGACGGATGGCGGAGTTTCTTCCTGAGAGCCCATGCCCTTCCCAAGAACAAGAAATTCATCAAATCCTAATTCGCGCGAGATTTTCGCGCAGGTGTGCCTTGAGACGACGACAGACTTGACGCGAGTCAGTTCCCCTTCGAGATAATCGGGGAATTTGCGAAAAAGGAGTTCGCAGACGATGGCACCGAGAATGGCATCCCCAAGAAATTCCAATCGTTCGTTCGAGACGAGTCGATGATCGGCACCTGAGGCGTGCGTCAGCGCCTCGCGGAGATAAGTTGAATCGCGGAAACGGTATCGGAGCACTTCTTCGCAGTGCTCCAGCGTCCCGACTTGGTCACGAGAAGAAGGCTCGGGCATCGTCGATTTACGCCAACTCGCCACTCGAGGTTGCAAAAAGGTTATCGAAGAGGCTAGCCCCCCCGGCAAGCGTTGTCAACCGCCCGGAGAGGTTCGCAGCGGGAGTGGCTGCCCGAACGAATTTCGGCAAAGCCTTTGGAACGATTCGCGGTCGACTTTCTCACCGCTCCACGCGGTCTTTCCTTTGAAGTGAGCGCATGTGCAACGGGAACCACTTCATCGCGACGTTCCGGCGCGGGCTCCGGAGGGCATACCGCGCGGAAGTTTGCGACGATTCACTTTGACCCCCCGCTCGTCTCCCCGTTATGATCATTCATCGTACGGGCGAATCGACGGAACAACGATCACAAGTCGAGCACAACGAGGTAAAGACGCCGTGGTTCCCGCCAAGGACTTCAAGAAGCGAATGGTCGTCGATATCGATGGCTCGCCCCACATCATCGAACATATCAGTGTACAAACACCCTCCGCGCGGGGCGCTGCCACACTCTACAAGATCAAGGCCAGAAACCTCAAAACCAAGGCCCGGGTCGATAAGTCGTATCGAGGAACGGACGCTCTGAACGAGTCGAGCTTTGAACGCCGGCCAATCCAATTTCTGTACCGCGAGCCGGACCATTTCCATTTCATGGACGCCGGAGACTTCAACCAGTTTTCCTTGCCCGCAGACGACCTCAAAGATCTCATTCCGTTTATGACCGAGAACATGGAGGGCATTGAAGCCCTTGTCGTTGATGAAGAAGTCATCGCGATCGAACTTCCCGATACCGTCGACCTCGCCATCACGGAAACCGCTCCGGGAGTTCGTGGAAACTCGGCCACGGGCCGTACAAAGCCAGCCACGCTCTCAACCGGGCACATCATCCAGGTTCCCGAGCACCTTGAATCGGGAGTCACCCTCCGGATTGATACCAGGACAGGTGAATATCTCGGCCGGGCCAATTGACGCGCGTTGCCGTGATCACTTGGTTTCCACGCCCTCCGCTTGCAGGAGTCTCTGTTTCCGTGCAACCCCCCAGTAATAACCGCCGAGTCCGCCCCCCGCACTCAGAACACGATGGCAGGGTACGATGAGTGAAACGGGGTTCGCGCCACACGCCGATCCAACGGCCCGTGCGGCTCCTGTCTTGAGCCCGAGCGATCGAGCCAGTGCGCCGTAAGTTGTCGTCGTCCCGCGGGGAATGATCCGGAGCGCCTCCCAAACACGAAGCTGAAATTCCGTGCCGCGAAGGTCGAGTTTGATATCGTCGATCGATTCGCCAGTGAAGACATGGGAGACGGCGCGCTTAAGGACTGTCGTCGTCCGATCGTTATCCTCAAGAAGCTTGGCGTTGGGAAAATCATGACGGAGCCGGTGTGCGGCCATCTCCGCGTCCTCACCGTCAAGAAGAAAGACGGCACAGAGACCTTGCTCAGATACAGCTCCAAAAACCTGACCGATCGGTGTCGAGGTCTGCCCAAATCGAATCGTTTCCAGAGGTCCCCCATCGGGCCGGCATTTTTTGCAAGCGCGAAAGCCCGCGGCGCGAGCCTCGGCGGCATCACGAAATTGGACACAGTTTTCGGGCCGAGGCGATCGACCAGGTCGACACTCGGGACGACAGTAAATCCCGGTTGTCCTCACGCCCACGATCTCTCTTTTCGGGGTCACCGCAACATCGCTGTCGTGCGGGGCGATAGTGTTCATGCTTGAACTGTACAAACGATGCAATGCCGTGTCAATTGAGAGCGGTTCATGGCGACGCGGATTCCCGTTGATTTCGAAAAGCGCTCTTCCCTGCGATGCGACGACAATTTCGGACATAACACTGTAGGATCATGGGGTCCCGAGCCGGATCGCGTCGCGCGGGTTCGACGGATTCCCTTCGGAACTTTGAATATCGGACAGAAGAAGAGGGGATGCGGTGATGCCGGAATCGAGGATGGCCTCGGCCCTGTTGAAAATTGGCCTGCTCTATC
>JAYVYS010000515.1:0-5590 GCA_043784005.1 Isosphaeraceae bacterium | reverse complement strand
GACCCGGCCTCCTGGGCCTTTTCGGCCTGGGCGATTCGATTTTTCGCCTCATAGGACTTGTTCAGCAAACCTTCAACGGAATCCTCGCGGATCAGCGTGGAAACGGGGACTCGCCGATCGAGGAGCTGGGGTCGAGATCCCGGAGGCGTGAACGGGTCGGGAACGACTCCAAAGTTCCAGATTGCCGTGGCGGGAGTCGCTCCTTCCACATGACTTCTGGGCTGAGAAAGCGATTGTTCCTGACCGACGTCGATGCCTCGGAGATGCGGCGTTCCTCTTGAGTCGAGAAACGTGAGTGAGCCAAACACCGGCACCCGCGCGGCCATCCTGGTACGCAATTGGACAGCTTGTTCGTTAAGCACCCGTGCTTCCGGCAACTTGTTCTGCTGCATCGCTTTTTTCGCGGCGGTTTCGGTGGCGGTAATCGTCCCACCCACAGTCCGGCTCAGATACCAGAGACTGACCACCCCGTAAAAAACGATGAGTAAGGTCACGAGGGTCATGTATCCGAGCATTCTGCCCCAAATCAGCTCGATCCGTCGTACCGGCTTAGTGACGACGGTGTAAATCGTCTGGTTCTGGATATCCTGGGGCAAGCTAAGCGGAGTCAGAAACGTCACCATCAGCGTTAAGAGCGCAGTGCAAAGCAGAGAGAGCGTTCCGACGTAGACTCGACCCATCTCGGCGGGACGCGGTGGCGTGAGGAACCAGTGAGTGAATGCAAGCACCACGAGGAAAAGTGTAATCACCACCCAAGGCGCCCACATTCGTCGGTTCGACTCGTACCAGGTCAACTTGGCGATCGCGTAGAGCCGGCGCGGTCTCGTCGCGATCAGTTCTGCAATGATCGAAATCGAGATATGAGCAAGAACGACGTAACCCATGTAGGTTCCCGACATTCTCAGTCCGTAGCCGAGTGCGTCGGTCATCGACATCGGTGAGATGGCGTTCGTGGTCGCGATTGATTTTGAGGCGGCGTGGATAGCCACCCCGAATCCAAGTCCAAGCGCAAGAGCGAGGTGGAGGCCTAACAATTCAACGACGTCGCCCGCCCGGCCCGCTTTGCGGATCGTTCGCCAGATGGCCACCTCCGCCCACAGAAAGAGGATCGCTCCGCAGGTGATCGCCATCAATGTGAGAGAATAGACGCCGTAGATTTTGTAAACGGGAACTTTCTTCTGGCCCTCAAGCACTGACCAGAGCATGGTGCCCACCACTCCAATGAGAGCGGCGAGGGCGGCAAAGTCGAGCACGCCACCGCGTCCGACCGTTCTCTCTTTCGCGGCGGTGGCGAGCCAAGAGACGACCCACCCGAGCAAACAGAAGAGGCTGACAACCTTCAACCAGGTGATTACACCTCCGAGGATGCCGGGCACGGTGATATTGGTTTCACCGAAGACGAACAACCAGCTCATGAGGAGCCGGTATTGTTCGGGAACACCCTGGAGGAAACTTTGCCCCCAGAGCAACGGGATCGATAAGGACGCGGCCATGGATGAAAAGGCTCCTCAGTTCGCGAAGGCGAGGTGCGTTCGGGCCGCTCGGTAGGGGGATAACATCAAATGAGTCAAAGAAAGGTAAACCCCGCCCGTCGACCACTCAGCAAGAGTTTTAGTGCGAACAGACCCAAAAACGGGCGGGCCAGTTGCGTCGGTCGCTCCCACGCATTGCCGGCGTAACCGTCGATCTGGTCATCTCATGCGTCGAATCCCGGGCGCGTCATGGCTAGGGCGACCGTTAAATCCGCGAAGACTTATTTCTTACCGCCGGCACTTCCCGCGAGTTCATCGACGGCGGCGACCGTCGGCTTGGTGTCGGCGACTTTTCGGCGACCCGGATGCAGGTCGCTCTCGCGGACGATTCGCAGGAAGAGTTCTTCGAGCGTGGTCGTCGGATGATCGACAGCGACGAGTTCAGCGTTGTGACGCTTGATCACGCCTCGAATCTCTTCGAGCGCGCTCGGCGAGAGGTTCTTGGTCTTGATCTGCGTAACGTCCTGGACCGTGAGGAGGTCGCTAACCTTCCCCATCTCTTTTAACTCGCCGCGATGGAGGATCGCGATTCGATCGCAGATGTCCTGCATGTCCGCGAGAAGATGGCCCGAGAGAAGGATGGTTTTGCCTTGATTCTTGAGGTCGCGGATCAGTTCCTTGATCTCGGCGGTGCCGATCGGGTCAAGGCCCGAGGTCGGTTCGTCGAGGAGAATCAATTCCGGATTGTTGATCAACGCCTGGGCCAGGCCGATCCGGCGCTGCATGCCTTTGGAATATTCACGAAGCTGGCGGTGCTTCGCCGCTCCGAGGCCGACCATGTCGATCAGGCGATCGACGCGCTTGTGACGTTCCGCGGAAGACATCTTGAAGAGTCGGCCGTAGAAATGAAGCGTTTCCTCGGCGTTCAGAAACTTGTAAAGATACGACTCCTCTGGGAGGTAGCCGATCCGTTCATTCTTGGCGACGTTCGAGGTGGGCTCGTTGAAGATCAGCGCGTCCCCTTCGCTCGGAAAGACGAGCCCGAGGAGGAGCTTGATGGTGGTGGTTTTGCCCGACCCGTTCGGGCCGAGCAAACCGAAGATCTCGCCTCGTTGGACCTGTAAGTCGAGGGCCTTGAGGGCCTGAACCTTGGGTCGTCCCCAGAAGTCTCGATAGACCTTGGTGAGGTTTCTTGTCTCGATAATGACTTCTCGGCTCATCACGAGGGCGCCTTGTGCAAAACGAAGAAGAGTGCGAATGGTGCGTGTGCGACGATCAAGGGTCGGTTCGACCCAAAAGTGGACGCTCGCTTCGCGTGCGCAGCGAAAGACAAATCAGAATGAGGACGCGGATGGATTAAATCGAAAAAAACGAAAAGAGCCACAGACCTACTTAAGAAATCAGTGGCCGAATCGGGCACGGCGAAAAGCTTGCAAACACCCCGGCGGAAGATCCGTATTCGAGAGTCACCAGAAGTTCTGGCTTCATTAGCGAAATCTCAATCCAAGCTACCGCTGCGCCTGCTACGAAATCCGACGCTAAAAAGTTCGAAATCTCTCGACAAATTTTTGAGACGACCATCCTGAACGGACTCAAACCCCAAACCCGGAGGAAGCTCTCCCGGGTCCAGGGTTTACACGGATACCATCGTAAATCACCGCGTCAACTTTGGCAAGCGACACACTCTGTGTCAAACCGCCCGATGCGGCTTTAACACTCATGAGGGGGGGAATTCTCAATCGGCACGGAGTGTGTCGCTCAGAAAGTCCAGTGAGCACGGCACGACGCCTAAATCCTGATCAAGGCGTCAATCCGGTCGCCCCCGAGGGAATGGGTTGAGCGCCAACCCGACCGGTGAAAGCGGGGACGTTCAGCTTCGGTCCATTGCCAATCGTGTCCTGATAGGGATGGACAGGCGTACTGGACGAACCCATGGGGTAGCCTCCGGCGGGATGTTCGCCTCCCGCACCCGCGTAGGGAAGGTAGCGCTGGCCTCGCGTCACATAGGCGTTGTAGTAGCTCGGCAGGAAAAGTTGGTTTGGCGGCAATGCGTGATACCGAGGGAAGTAGTATTCGGCAACCCGGTCCGACCCGAGCGGGAGTGCCGTGCCGTGATCGAACCACCCGACACCGTCGGGATTGCCATTTCTGAACCCCCAGCCCAGCCCGGGCCCCGGGGCGAGAATCCTGCCGCCCGGAGCCAGCAGCGGGTGTTGATTGTAGGGATGCGATGTCGCCGGAGAATAGTAGCCTTGCCCGGCGGAACTGGCGGCGAACGCCAGAGCCAGCGTGACGATTGCAGACGCCATGGTCATCAACCTCCGTGTCGAACCGTGGCGGGTCGACGCCCACCCCTAGCGAACGGACCCGGCGCGGCCTCTCGTTTGATCAGAAGGAAACCTACACGCGCATCCCTGGTCGGGCTTCCCATTCCAGGTCGAACACCCTTCCGGCGAACCGCGAGAACCGTTACGATCCTTGGGAATGGTTTTCCAAAGGCCGGCGCTTGAGCAGCGCATCGGCGAGCCGTCGCGGTACTACCCGAATGATCGTGTTGATCGATAATTACGACTCGTTCACGTACAACCTCGTACAGCGGCTGGGCGAAATCGACGCTTCGCTCGATCTCCATGTCGCGCGAAACGACGCGATTACCATCGAAGAGATCGAGGCACTCAAGCCCTCCCATCTCATCATCTCACCTGGACCTTGCACGCCTCGCGAGGCAGGGATTTCCAACGCCGTAGTCGAACACTTCGCGCCGAAGATCCCGCTGCTGGGCGTGTGCCTGGGTCATCAATGCATCGGGCACACGTTCGGCGCCGAGGTGGTCCGAAACGACCGGATCATGCACGGTAAGACGTCGTGGATTCATCACGATGGTCAAGGCGTCTATCGAGGCCTATCGAACCCGTTCGAGGCGACGCGCTACCATAGCCTGGTGATTCGTCCCGGGTCGCTTCGCGAGGATTTCGAGGTCGTCGCCTGGACGGATGAGAACGAGATCATGGGGGTCCGTCACAAGTCGTGGCCGCTCGAGGGCGTTCAGTATCATCCTGAGAGCTTCCTGACGCTCGAAGGCATCAAGTTGCTCGCGAATTTTATCGGGCGTTGAGAGGTTCGGCGTTATATGCTCTCGGTCGAAGACGCGTTGGCCGCCGTTCTGTCTCGTGTCAGTATTCTCCCGTCGCGAAAGGTTTTCCTCGCGAGAGCGCTTGATTGCATTCTTGACGAGGATGTCTCGGCAGATATCGATCTGCCGCCGTTCTCGAAAGCGCTCGTCGACGGATATGCGGTTCGATCCGCCGACCTACTCGACGGTACCACTCGGCTCAAGCTCGGCGAGGAAATCCTCGCTGGCAAAACCCCCAGTCGTCCCCTCGCCCATGGTGAGGCCGCCGCGATCATGACGGGGGCTCCCCTGCCCTTGGGAGCCGACGCCGTTGTGATGGTGGAAAAGACCCGGCGCGCGGGTGACTTTGTGGTATTTGATGACCGGGATGCCGCGCCAGGTCGCAACTGGCTACCCCGCGGCCGAGAAATGAGCGAGGGGGATGTCGTCTTAACGAGAGGTCAACGGCTCAATGCCGCGAAACTCGGCGTGCTTGCTTCCGTCGGGCGGGCGGAGGTCTTGGTCATTCCTCGACCGCGTGTTGTCGTGGTAACTACCGGCGATGAGCTGGTCGATCCTTCTGTGATGCCGGGTCCCGGCCAAATCCGCAACTCCAACGCGACGCTCTTACAAGCCCTCGCCGTTTCGGCGGGAGTGGAGGTCGAGGTTTTACCCAACGCCCCGGACGTCTTGGAGGTTCTCTCCCGAACCCTCGAAAAAGGGCTAAAATTTGATGTACTGATGATCACAGGAGGTGTTTCGGCGGGGAATCGGGACCTTGTCCCCGAGGCACTCGAATCACTTGGCGTCGAACGTATTTTCCACAAAGTTCGACTTAAGCCCGGAAAGCCCCTCTGGTTTGGAGTGGGGCCTTCACGAGTCTCGGATCAGCCCGGCACGCTCGTGTTCGGACTTCCCGGCAATCCCGTCAGCGGAGTGATTGGCTTCTTGCTCTTCGTCCGGCCCGCCCTGCATCAACTTGCGGGAGGAGCGAGCAACTCAAACC
>JAYVYS010000514.1:0-7940 GCA_043784005.1 Isosphaeraceae bacterium | reverse complement strand
CTCGATTCGGTGGCCGCGCAGACCGAGGAATATGCGGCGAGGTTCGTCGATTTGGGTGTCCCGCGACAACGGGTTCACGTCACGGGCTCGGTCAAGTTTGACGGCCTGGAGAGTGATCGCGGCAATTCCAAGACCTTCGGATTACGAAGAGTCCTCGGGCTTTCCACCTCGGAAATCGTCTTCGTGGCGGGCAGCACGATGGAAGGGGAAGAGGTGGCGGCTCTGGCGGCTTATCGGTCCGCCAGGCGTGAGCATCCCCGGCTTCGGCTGATCCTTGTCCCGCGTCACGCCGAGCGGTTTGAAGACGTTGCCGCCATGCTGACAAGAGAGGGTGAGCCGTTCTCGCGTCGAACTGCTCCCAATGTCGTTAACGTTTCCAATCGGAGCGGAAACCAGCCACCGGTGATCCTCATCGATACGATCGGCGAGCTTTCGGCGGTCTGGGGCCTCGCGGATATGGCATTTGTCGGTGGGAGCCTGCTCCCTGGACGAGGCGGTCAAAACATGATGGAGCCCGCGGCGTTCGGAGCCTCCGTGATGTTTGGACCCTACACCGAGAATTTCCGAGAGACCGTTGAGCAGCTTCTCGCGCGAGGAGGGGCCCGAATTGTAACGAATGCCACCGCGTTGATGGCCGCCCTCGCCGACGATCTGAGCGATCCCGAGGCCGCCGCGAAACGGGGAGAGGCTGGCCGGTCGTACGTGCTGGCGCAGAATGGAGCGGCGGAACGCACGCTGGCCGAACTCGACCGGCTCATGGAAACGCCAATCGGGTCGAAGATGGCTTGATCCGGACACTCTCATCGGGTCAACTCTCACTAAGCGCGTCTCGCCTGTTCAGGCACCGAGGGCGCGAAAACGATATTGTGGGGCCACAGCTCTTGAGGGCTTGCCCCGGCATTCGCATCACCCCGGGGAGAAACCCGGGGTCTGTCACGGAGAACGCCATGAGCGACAATCCCGCCCCCGAACCCGCACCGCAACAGCAGACGACCGAAGTTGTTGTCGATGATTCCGGAACGCTGCCGTCTTATTCCAACTTCTGCCGGGTCACTGCGACCCCCGAAGAAGTGATCCTCGACTTCGGTCTCAACCCTCAGCCGTTCGCGACCGGCCGTCAGGACGTCAAGGCGATCCAGAGGATTGTCATGAACTTCTATACCTCGAAGCGATTGTTAACCGCTCTTGGGATGACGATCCAGCGCCACGAGCAAACCTTCGGTTCCATCGAACTGGATGTTCGCCGCAGAGCCGGCAACGCCCAGCAGCAGTTCCCCCGCCCCGCCGGCGAGTAACGCGCCCCAAAGATCATTCAGGCGAAAGACCAACTGGCCCAAGGTCGTTTGACCTTGGGTCTTTTCATGCGCGCCGGTTGACAACGGTCCCGATTGCGCGAAATCCTTGTCCTCTATCTTAATTATATAAAACTTATTAATTATTATAGAAATTAGACTTACGTCAAATATTGGGACGCGACAAAACTCAAACTCGCGGCGCGAACGAACTCAAGCTCACGTCGCGAACGAACTCAGGCTCCCGGCGCGTTGGATGCGAGGTTCCGATTTCTCTGCGGGGTTCCCTCGGTTTTTCGCGGAAATGCGGGTTTCTCCGGTATTGCGGCATCTTTGGGTGATTCTCAACGGGTATGTCGTCCGATTCCTAGGAATCAGAGAGGTAAGTCCGCGCGTCCGGGTTGTTTCGGATCAACCGGGCTTACCGTGGGTTCCGCTCATTCCGCAGGTCGGTTTGCGCCGATACTGTGGATTGCCGGGAGTGTCGGCCTCGGTCCAGGACGGACGAGTCTAGTCTTAGGAGATAATGGAATGTCTCACCCTTCCCGACCGCAGGTGCGTGGCTCAGCATTGCGGCGTCGCCGCGAACTGAAGCTCGAAACGATCCAGGCGCTTGAGGAGCGTAGTCTCCTGACGCCGGTCCTCACGATCTCCCCCAGAATCGCCGCGTTTTCGCCAGTGGCGACGCAACCGGCCAATACGACAACAGGTGGCGTGGTTATCACCACCGGCACGGCGGACCCGACATTTCTGACGGCCGCCCCTTTCTCAACCGTGTCCGAGCTCACACCGATCGCCTCGTTCGGCGGCGACATTGTACGGATTCGGTCCGGCCCTGGCGGTGACTTCGGTTCGGGAGTCTACGCCATCTCCCGAGGTGCCGGAGCCAACGGAGTTTCCTCGGGGAATCTTGGCCTCACTGATCTCCCACCGACAGTGAGCTCGGCGATCAATCGGCCGGGAGTGATCTACCGCGTCGATCCGGCCACGGGGAAGACGAGTGTCTTCTTCGACCTCAACACGGTGGCGTCGCAGCTTTCCGCCGGAGCGACCGCCGCGAACTCCGTCGGCAAGGCAACCGGCCTCGTCAACTGGTATGACATCGCGTTCGACCCCGAAGGATACTTCGACGGTCGGCCATCGATGTTCGTTTCGAGCGTTGATCGCTCCGACCCCAACAAGAACGTCGTCTTTCGAGTCTCTCCTGATGGAACGTTCATGGGAGCGTTCGTTCAGTTCACCGATGGACAATCGGCGCTGAAGTTCAACATCAATCCCAGCGCCGTGCTCGTGCCTCCACCCGAGACTCAGACCTTCCTGCACGGGCTAATCGCGGGAAGCGGCACCACCTCGAATGGTGGTACGTTCGCCGCGTTGATCTTTGACTCCAACAAATACTCTCCCGGCACGAATATCACCTCCGGTACTCTTCCCGTCGGCGTCACGCAGACGGGGCTGACGATTGGAAATATCAGCGGCCTGACCGCGGCCAACCCCGACTATCTCTCCTCCGTTTACTCGACGTTCGCCGACTTCGGCACACCCGCCGCGGGAGGCATTCCCGCCACGCAAGGGGTCAGCGGCGTTCAGGGTCTGAACGGTGAATTGATTATCAACGGTGGCCTGTTCCCGCCGACCGCCGCGACCAGTACCGATTCCACGATTGTCGACCGATTCCCCTTCGCGACCACCGACCTGCGTCGGTTCGAGGACATCGCGTTCGATCAGTACGGCTACTTCGCGCAGGGTGCGAATATCAGCACGGCCGTCAGCACCACGGGCGCGACCGGTAGCGTCGGTTCGCTGGGTGGAGTCGGGGCGGGTGGAGGTTCCGGCACGGGGGTGGGTGGCGTACTTACTGTGGGTGCTTCGGGCACCATCATCATCTCCAACACCTACCAGTCGATCACTCTCCCGCCGGCGAATGCGGGTAATCTGTTCGTTGCCGACCTGGCTTCCGGCTTATCCCTTCCGATCGCGATCCCAAACACGACTCCCGCCGCGTTTGTTCGCGTTCCGGTGCAAGGGCCTGAACAGGTCACCGTGACGAATGTCGGCGGCGTCGTGACGACGACAATCACGCCGACCGACTTCGGACTTGGCGGTCGTATCATCCGGATCACTCCCGGCGGGGTCGTGCGGACCTTCGCGGAGGACTTCCACACGAGCAACGCGCTTGACTCCAACGGTTTTGTCCTTTCGAGCCTGAGCATCACGTTCTCGGCGGACGGAACGACTCTGTACGCGGCGGACGACGACGGCATCTGGCAGTTCAAGACCGTGACCAGCCTGGCGAGCGCGACCAGCGGCTCGATCACCGGTTTGAACGACCTCCGAAGTTTGGGAGTTCCGTACAACGGGCAAGATAGCGCCGTTGCGATCATCGATACCGGTGTCGATGCCCAAACCAGCAACTTCCGAGGCCGGGTCTCCAAAGGCACGAACGTCTTCACCAATGGATTCGGCAACGACGACACTTCGGTCTTCGGCTCTCCGGCCGCGGCGGGTGGTGGCGGAGGCGGTGGTGGCGGAGGCGGCGGTGGCGGAGGCGGTGCCGGAGGCGGTGGCGGAGGCGGTGCCGGAGGCGGTGCCGGAGGCAATGTCGCCGGTGGAAATACCGGCATCGCCACGACCTTCGATGGCCACGGTACACCGATCGCAGGTGTGGTGGCCCAGTTTGTCCCTCAGGCGACGATCGTTCCGATCAACCTCTTCGCCCCATTCCTTAGTCCCGTGAATAACGCTAACAACGGCGGTGCGGGTGTTGGTGGCGGTGGCGCAGGTGCTGGAGCGATTGTCTCGGCTCAGTCCAATGCCCTGACGAGTAGCCAGTTCCTCTACCAGGGGCTTAACTACCTGACCAAGAACCCGTTTGTCGCCGATCCGATCCGACAGAACAAAGTGGATCGGGTGATCGCGGCGACGATGGCGTTCGGTTCGACCGAGACGTTTAACTCGGAAATGAACGCCTACAAGCGGTATCCGCAAGTCACCATCGCGTTGAAGAACCAGTTCAAGAAGCTCCGCAGCCTTGGAATCGCGGGAATCGCGGCGACCGGGCAGTTTGGACAGCCTTTCGGAGCAGGTATCGCCGGAGGCGGTGGTGGTATCGGCGGCGGCGGTGGCGGTGTGAACATCAACGGCAACAACAGTGCGGGAAATGCAGCGGTTGGCGACTCCAACGGCATCTCGCTTCCCGCGATCCTCAATGAGGCCATCTCCGTCGGGGGAACGTATCCGTTCCCCTACGTGGGCCAGGCAAGCACACCGCCGACGAATCCGCCGATCGGTGTGATCCCCCGTCCGCGAGGGCCGATTCTCGTTTTCGGTAATCTCATCACGATCGGCGGCACGGGGACTGCAGTAGGCGGCGGTGGTGGCGGTGGTGGTGGTGGTGGAGGCGCGGCTGCGGGGAACGACGGAAACCTGAGCACGCTCACCGCGGCCGATCTGGCAATCTACAGCGACAGGCTGTTGGGTGCGGGTAATCGTAGCGTCACAACGGATTTCGTCGCGCCTGCGATCGACGTCCCGACCTTCCGCCGCGTCTTTAGCACGTCGACCGGTTTGTCTCCAGGACTCACGGTCGCGGTCGCGTCGATCAACGGAGACGCCGCCGACCACAATACGTTCACTCAGGCTGGAACCTCAGTGTCCTCGGCAATCGTTACAGGAGCCTACGCCCTGGTGAGTTCGGCCCTGAACTACTGGGCAACCATGGAGCACACAGGCGTCACCTCGGACGCCTACCTGACCCAGCCGGTCGGCGTTAACTCCCTGAACTACGGGCCTCATGCCTTCAAGGACATGACCCCGTACAATAACCCCGACGGCATCAACTCGATTCTCCAGTGGACCGCCGTCCCGGCGACCGACAGCCTTGATGGGCTCAGCGTTTCGACGCCATCCAACCTGTTCGGAAGCACCAACTTCAAGAACTACTCGCGGATCAGCGTCAGCAACGCCGTCGCCGCCATTGAGGGCGAAATCGCCATCCAGTATCTTCTGGACCACAACGACTTCCAGTATATCGACACCAACAGCAACGGCCTGATCACAGCCCAAGAGATCCAGAACTTCGTCGATGTTTCGGCCAAGATCGGTTTGCCCGAGGCCGGAGCCATGGCGAGACTCCTAGGTGGAACATCCACCACGCCGACGGTCCCCGGCGCACCGGCGATCACTCTCTTCGGTGAGACACCCGACCAGGGCGACGTTCTTCAGCGGCGATTCAACTTCTTCGATTTCGCCGCCAATGGTTCGCTTCGCGGTTCGGTCACGCTCGACGGCTTGAAGATGCTCGCTCACACGCTTCTACCCGCCCCCGACGCATTTGTGGTCAATGATCGTCAGCGGGCCTCCGTCAACCACTTCCTGGTCGCTCCAGCGGCTCTACGGAACACCGCGGATCTTCAGCACATCCTGCCGAAGTACCAGTTCATCCCGAAGAGTGCGTTGGTCAGATACCAGAACGTCTCCCCCGCGAAGTTCGGCGTCGGACGCGGGCAGGTGCCTGGCTTGAACAACTTCCCGGTCTATACGCTTTACGACGGTCCGACGAACAGGGCCGGCCAGTCGATCGTGATCAACGGCCCGTCGGGCAGAGGCGGCGGAGGTGGCACCATGGCGGCGTCGACCGGCGCTGGCCTGAATGCGACGACAACCGGCGGCGGCAAAACCACCAAGGTGGATTCCAAAGCCGGAACGCCTACTGTCACCGTGCAGTCTGCCGCCGTGGTGACGACACCGAGCACGACCGTATCAACAACCACTCCCGCCCAAGCGAACGCTAACGATATCCTGAACGCCTTAAAGGCTTTGGCGAATCCAGGGGCTACCAAGTCAACCGCGACGTCGAGCACCTCGTCCTTGACGCCCACCACGACCTCAACCACAAAAACGACACCCGTCGTTACGACCAGCAACACAACCACGGCGGCGGTTGCGCAATCCCCCTTGTTGACAACCGCGAATACCAACTCGACCAGTCAGCAAACCGCGACGTCTCCCGGTAAGGTCGCCACGGTGACTCACACCGTCGTCAAGAAGAAGAGCCTCCTCAATCGGCTCCTCGGGATCTGAGAGCCTCGACCCGACGGATCGAAACGAAACCGGTCGGTGTTCACCCCTCCAGGTGACCCCCGGCCGGTTCGCTTTGTGGCGAGATGGCAAGACCAAAGATGTTTTTTGAGGTCGTTGTGGATCGACGGAGATCGTATCATCGTACGATCCTCCGTCGTTTGATTCCGCGTGAGTTTTCCCCGCCCTCCCCACGAAACGGTCTCGCATGAGCAACGTGTCGAACTCCGCGGAGATGACGGAGTCGAAGCGGCGACTGATCTTCCTGGGAAGTGGGACTTCAACCGGAGTTCCCGTGCTCGGTTGCGACTGTTCGGTCTGCCGATCACAAGACCCGCGCAATCACCGCACGCGGCCGAGCGTCTTGCTCAGGTTTCCCAAGGGTGATCTTCTGATCGACACGACCCCGGAAATGCGGATTCAGCTCCTTCGTGAGCGGGTCGGGTTTGTTCATGCCATCGTCTATACGCACCACCATGTCGACCATCTTTACGGACTCGACGACGCGCGATTGTTCCCCAAATACCTCGGCGGACCTGTTCCGATTTTCTGTGAACAAGAGACCGAGGAGACGATTCGTCGCGTCTTCAGCTACGCTTTTCATGAGAAGGCGCAAGGCATTCCGCCTGGATTCCTTCCCAAAATCCAATTCGAGAGAATCGCGCCCGGTGTCCCTTTCGAGGTTCTCGGTCAGACGTTGATGCCGATCCGGCTTGATCACGGTCGATTCAAAGTTCTCGGATTCCGGATCGGAAACCTGGCCTATTGTACTGATGTCTCAAAAATTCCTGAGGAGAGTTGGTGTTTGCTGGAAGGATTGGATGTTCTTGTGCTCGATGCCTTGCGTTTCGAGCCCCATCCGACCCATTTTAGCCTCTCCGAGGCGCTTGACGTGGTGGCGAGACTGAAGCCGGGACGGACTTTGTTCACTCACCTTTCTCATGGTTTTGATCATGGCCCCGTCGAGACGACCTTGCCCCCTCGTGTTGGTTTGGCCTACGATGGTCTGGCCCTGGAGTTCTGAATCCGGGGTCGATGCGCGACGCCTTTTCGCTCGGCATCGCGTATCGAAATGAACCACTCCCCGGTCTGATTCCGCCGGGTGCGGGAGCCCACTGAAGATGACCGCCGACCCCTCCCTCGTCGCGCGACTGGCCGCACACGGACAGGGGCACCTGCTGAGGTGGTGGAACGAGCTCGACTCCACCGATCAAGCGAGGCTCACAATAGAGCTGCAAGCGATTGATTTTGATGAGCTGGATGGTCTGATCGCCGAGTGGGTTCGGAACGAATCATCCGTCGGGCCCGATTTCTCGCACGTCCAGCCGATCGACGTGATTCGCCTCCCGAAAACCGACGGCGAACGCACAGCGCAACGACACGTCGCCGAAGTGGGCGAGGGGATGCTGACGGCGGGAGAAGTGGCCGTCGTGGTCGTCGCGGGAGGGTCGGGAACGCGACTCGGCTTCGATGGCCCGAAGGGTACGTATCCGATCGGCCCGGTGTCAAAGGCGAGTCTCTTTCAAATCCACGCCGAGAAGATCGGCGCGATGGGCCGAAAATACGGCA
>JAYVYS010000513.1:0-2925 GCA_043784005.1 Isosphaeraceae bacterium | reverse complement strand
CATCCCCGCGATGGGCTTGAACTCGCACGAGGGGAGCGACGACGCCCGACGTATCAGCGCCAAGGCTTCCGTGTTGTCGTGGAGCCAGGCAAGGGTTGTCGGGTCCCAAGCATCGATCCCGGAGAGGAACCAATTCGCTTCAGGATCGTCGAAGATGGCCTGTTTCTGATCTTTGAGATCGCCCGTTGCCTCGGCCTTGAAAGGCTTCACGGCGCGGGTCGCCTGGAGATAGATCGGCGCGGCGTTGTCGGCAACGGGAGGCGTGACGGGTGATCGATCGTACCGAAAATCCTCAACAATCTTTGAATTCGAAGCAAGTCCGGCGACACCCCAGACGCGCTCTCCGACGTATCCTGAAAACAAGAGAGTCGACGCACCGGCCACTAATCCCGCTAGACGTGCCCAACGGCCATAGCCGGGTCGGTCGAGCATCCAGTCGCCACTCCAGGCCCATGTGACGGCGAGCATGGCCAACGGTGTCAGCATCGCGAAGCCAAGGGACATCATCCCTCCCGCGACCAACCCGATTTGAATGAACGCGAGTGTCAGGTAGACCACGATCGCCACGACCCCCGCCGTGATCCCCCGGCGAATCGTCATGCCGCAGAACTGACCGACCGCGATTGTGGAGAACAGGGCGAGTGCGGTTGGTATCACATACTGAAACGTTTCCGTTTGATTCATCTGGGAATCTGTCCAAACGCCCCGAAACAACCAGAGCGGAAGCCAGAGCAAAGTCATCGCACCAAGCCATACCGAGACTTTGATCAACCAGACGAATCCGGGCCTTGCTCCTTGGTTCGCGAGGAACCGATGCGTCTTGCCGCGATTCTCGGCCCCGAAGGTTTGAATGCCGGCAAACAGCCCGGCAATGAGGTTCAAACTGATCACGAGGGGTTCGGAGATCCCAATCGAGGTGAGTTCAAGCAGCAAAGGTAAGAGCAGACCCAAGCCCACGAGCCAGAGAAAGGTGCCGCGTCCTTCGCGTATAGTCTGCCAGACGAGGCTCCGAATTTCATGTGGCCAGTGTCGTGTCGAACCCGTTGAGCTGACATCGATCACGGGCATAATCGCCCTGTCCGCACGTTCCGCCCGTTCCCCTCGTCGTGTTCGAACGAGCGACCAGGGGAGCAGGTTGCCGCGCGGTGGACCCGACAGCGTCATCACCAATCCCGATGCCGCCAGCATCAAACCGCCGACGATAAAATTGCCAGTCCCGTTCATCACGAAGAATTCGACGTCCTGAAAACCGATTCGCGCGGCCAGTAATGGAGTGAAGCAAAGAAACAGCACCACCGTCAGGGTGGCGGCCACGAGCGCGTTATTTGTGATGGACGAGAAAAACAGCCCCCATGAAACCGCCGCCGCCAGGAATGCCATCCCCGATGCGATGACCATCCACAACGGAGGCGGATTTGGGCTGAGTTTCCATTCTGTTGTCCCCGTGGCGGCCAGGGCGAAGAGTCCCAGCCCCAGTGCGATTGTGCTGAGGATGGCGAACGAGGATTTCGCCGTCCAGAGCCACCGTCGCGAAACAGGGAGCGTGTCCAGGAAGCGCAACGTTCCTGTCTCTTTCTCTCCCGCGAACGCGGCGGCACCCACGGCGCAGCCGTAAAGTCCCGCCCAGCCGATCGCCAGCCATCCGAGTATGCCGTTGCGGACTTCCGGTCCCCCGTAACGCAGCAGAAGCCACTGGACGACCTCCGCCGTGAGAACCAGAAACAGGGCGACGGGCCAGAATTGACGGGCGTCTTTCCACCAAAAACGTCTGAGCGTGAACATGTCCAACGACCTCCCTTCGGAAGAGTTCCCGATCCGCTCCTCTCCTCACGCGACATTCGCCGAGGCCGCCTGCAATGGCCGTTCGGGTCGTCGGGAACGCATGTATCCGATGTAGATGTCTTCGAGGCTCGGCGATTCGATCGAGAGAGTTTCGACCCCCGGGATCGAGCGGACTAGCTCGCACGCCGAATGGTCGCGGGCATGAACCAGCCAGAACGCCTGGCGAGGGGCGTCGGAGGCATCGATCAAGGTTAGCGGCAAGTTGGCCGGCGGAGCTTCGACGTGGTCTCGCGTCGAGAACGTGATCGCGAGCAGGAACGTCCGCGCGCGCAACTCTTCCAGAGGCTCGGCCAGGAGCAACTTTCCTTTATGCATGAGCGCGACGTGGCTCGCCACCCGCTCCACTTCGCCGATCTGATGACTCGATAGCAAGACCGTGCGGCCCATGCCGGCGAGGTCGACCATGCTTTCAAGAAACTCGCGACGGACCAATACATCGAGCCCCGAAGTCGGCTCGTCAAGGATCAATAACGCCGGTTCGGCGGCCAATGCGACCGCCAAGGAAACTTTAGCACGCATCCCTTTTGAAAGCGCTTTGATCTTGCGAGCGGGAGGAAGCTCAAACCCTTTGATCAGGTCGACGAATCGCGCGAGATAAGTCGCCGGACCGGCCGCGCCTTCGGGATGAAACCCCGAGGCGAACCAGCCGATCTCGTTCACCGTCATCCAGTCGTAAAGCGCGGGAACCTCGGGGACGTAACCGACCTTGCGGCGAACGTCGAGCCCTTTTTTCGAAGGATCAAGGCCAAGCACCTCGACCTTGCCCTCGTCAGGTGAGAGCAGGCCGAGTAAGGTCTGGATGGTGGTCGTCTTGCCCGCTCCGTTCTCTCCCAGCAGGCCGAACACGGCCCCTTCGGGAACCGAGAACGAGATCCCGTCCACGGCCCTCTGATCGCGGAACCTCTTCACTAATTTCTCGATGCGAATCGCCGTGACCGTCATCGCCCCGCCTCCTTTTCCATGACCTGGAACTCAATCGCCCGCTTCTGCCCGTTCGCCTTGTCGACTTCGAGCCCGCGGGCCCATTCCTCGCGCAAGATCACCTCGATTTCCGAGGCCTCCATCGCGCTTCGCCTCGCCTCG
>JAYVYS010000512.1:0-17354 GCA_043784005.1 Isosphaeraceae bacterium | reverse complement strand
GTGCGGTAAAACACAACTCGTAATCGTCGCCCCCGGCGAGTACGCATTCGCGCGCAACCGGGTCAGCCAAATAGTTTTCCGCGACAGCCGCGACGGGTACACGGGCGAACTCTAAGGTCGCGCCTAGCCGTGATGCTTGAAGGATATGGCCCAGATCGCCCAGTAAGCCGTCGGAAATATCGATCGCGCTGTGTGCAATGCCGCGCAACGCCGTGCCCAGCGCCACGCGTGGTTGTGGTAGATAAAGCGCGGGCAATACTTTTGCCGCATCGATCTGTTCCATAAACAGCCGCCCCTGCCGATACGCCAGCGCGAGCGCCGCCGAGCCGAGTTGGCCGGACACCCAAATTTCATCCCCCGCCTGCGCCCCGCTGCGCCGCAAGGCCTGCCCCGACGGAACTTCGCCCATCACGGTGATCGCAATACTCAGCGCACCGCGCGTGGTGTCGCCGCCCACCAGCTCGATACCATGCGCGTCCGCCATCCGGAAAAACCCGCGCGCGAAAGCCTGCAACCATGCTTCGTCGATGCCCGGGAGCGCAATCGACAGCGTCGCCCAACGCGGGGTCGCGCCCATTGCAGCGAGGTCTGACAAATTGACTGCGAGCGATTTATGGCCAATGCCCGCCGGGCTGTCTTGCGGCGAGAAGTGGCGACCTTCGAGCAACATGTCGGAGGACACGGCCAACTGCATGCCGGGCGCAGGGACCAGCAGAGCACAGTCATCGCCCACGCCGAGCACTGCGCCGGGTGTGGGACGGGTGAAATAGCGGGCGATTAGGTCGAATTCGGAAAGCATTGGAGGGAGCTAGGGCGGGGAGTTAGGGCGGGGAGTTAGGGACTGAGCCAGCGTCCGGAAGAGCGCCGCGCCCTTGAAGCGGCCTTCTGACATTTTGTCCTCACGCGCGGGCCTCAGGGTCGCGCTCGTGCATGATTGGCTCACGGGGATGCGCGGCGGCGAGAAGTGTCTGGAGGTCCTTTGCCGGGCCTTTCCCGACGCGACCCTGTTCACCCTGATCCATCACCAAGGCGTCTTGAGCCCGGCGATCGAGGCGATGACGATTCGAACTTCGTTGCTCCAACATTTGCCAGGCGTTTTCCGGCATTATCGCAAACTTTTGCCGCTGATGCCTCTGGCGACGAGGGCGTGGGATGTCGGCGATGTCGATGTAGTCGTGAGCCTCAGTCATTGCGTCGCCAAATCGGTGAAGGTTCCTCGTGGTGTGCCGCACCTCTGCTACTGCTTCACGCCGATGCGTTACGCCTGGGAAGGGCAAGATTCCTACCTTGAAGGATGGGAGGATCGGCCATTGCGGCGGGCACTTGCGAAGCGAGTGCTCCGCAGAATGCGCGGATGGGATCGCGCGACGGCGAACGGTGTGACGCATTTCGTCGCGATCTCCGAGACCGTTCGCGAACGAATCGCCCGCTGTTACTCCCGTGAGAGTAAGGTGATTCAGCCGCCGGTCGATACGGATTTTTATACCATCGACCAGGCAACCCCGCGCGAACCGTCTTATCTCTGCGTCTCGGCCCTGGTCCCATACAAACGGATTGACCACGCCGTGGCCGCCTGCTCGACCCTTGGCCGCAAGCTCGTGGTGATCGGCGAGGGGCCGGATCGTGCCAGGCTTCAAAGTCAGGCCGGACCGACCATCACGTTCCTGGGCTGGCAACCCGACGAGGTCATCCGAGCCTATTACCGGCGTTGCCAGGCCCTTCTGTTCCCTGGTGAAGAGGATTTCGGGATCGTGCCGATGGAGGCTCTGGCCTGTGGCACACCGGTCATCGCCTTGGATCAAGGAGGCGTGGCTGAGACGGTTGACGCGACCGTGGGCGGCCTCTACCAGAGAGCGACTCCGGAAGGCTTGATCACGGCCATCGAGAGTTGGGAAGCCGGGGGGATGTCGAGCGATCCGGAAATCGCCCGACGAAAAGCCGAGGCCTTCGCGCTGCCGAGATTTCGGGAGCGATTGCTCGGTTACATCGAGGGCGTCGCCTCTCGCACCGAGGGAGATCGCGTTCCGCCGCCGCCGCACGTGACGATTCCGATGACGAAGCCGGCACCTTGAGCGAGCAAACAGGGCGCAAATCCTTCCATGGGTTTGAATCCGCGTGGGCGTGGTCGTAGGATGTCCGCTCCAGCAGCGACATTCCCGACCACGACTCTCCCGCACCCGCCGGGCCACGCGCATGACCGAACCCATCGCGACCGAAAATGATCCGTATGCGCTTCCCCTGGACGCGGTGCAAGATCCTCCGCGAACGTTGGTTCAGGCGATCAAGCAGATCGGCCCAGGGCTAATCCTGGCAGCCTCGATCGTCGGCACCGGTGAGCTGATCAACACGACCAGCCTGGGAGCGCAGGTGGGGTTCGGTCTGCTCTGGTTGATCCTTTTGAGCTGCGTGATCAAGGTCTTCGTGCAGGTCGAGCTTGGCCGGTATGCAATCACCCACGGAAAGACGTCCCTCGCGGCTTTTGACAGCCTACCCGGCCCCCGCTTCGGGGTCTCCTGGCTCTGCTGGCTCTGGCTGATCATGATGCTGGCCACCCAGGCGCAAATCGCCGCGATGGAGGGAACCGTCGGTCAGGCGGCGCACATGGCGTTTCCGGGGGCTTCGGAGGCCATGGCTCGCGCAGCGGGGCTGATTTCGCCCGGTTGGTATGACTATTTTCACACCCGCGAAGAACACCTCTGGGCAAGCCTCACGACACTTGCCGCCATCGTTTTGTTGCTGTCTGGAGGCTACAAGCGGCTCGAAAAGATCACGACCTTCCTCGTCGCGGCCGTGACGCTTTTCACCGTGGCGAGTGTGGCGATCTTGCAATGGACGAGTTTTCGGATCAGTACGACAAACCTTGCCGAGGGGTTTCAATTCGCCTTGCCGACAGCGGCGATCGGGCTCGCGTTCGCGGCGTTCGGAATCACCGGAGTGGGGGCTTCGGAACTGGTCGCCTACCCCTATTGGTGCATTGAAAAAGGTTACGCCCGATCGGTAGGACTACGATCCAACGACGAGGCCTGGGCGAAACGCGCCCGAGGATGGACCAAGGTCATGCAGCTTGACGCCTGGTTCAGCATGTTCGTCTTCACGATCGCGACCGTTGCCTTTTACCTGCTCGGGGCCGCCGTGCTTCATCCTCAAGGGCTCAAGCCCGAGGGGAAAGAAATGATCCCGACCCTCTCTGTGATGTATCTCAAACCTCTTGAAGGGACAGCGCTCGCGGGCATGAGGCCCTTCACACACGTCGGATTCTTGCTCGGCGCATGGGCCGTGTTGTTCAAGACGCTCTACGTCGCGACCGCCGCCAACAGCAGGCTCACGGCCGACTTCCTCTCGCTCTCTGGTTTCTGGCCGCAGCGCGAAGTTCATCACCGTGAGCGTGTGACTCGGTTTTTCTGCGTGCTCTATCCGATCATCGCCCTTGGGCTGTACTTTGTGTTTCGAGAGCCTTTGACGTTGATCAAGGTCGGTGGGGTTTCCCAGGCGTTGATGCTTCCACTGATCACGGGGGCCACGATCTATCTGAGCCGGCGCGACGCCGACCACCGCGTCGGCGCGGCATGGATCACGAATCTGCTTGTCTGGGTTGCGTTTATCGCGATCTCCGCCGTGTCGGGATATAGCCTTTACAAATTATTTGGCGAGATCTTGACCGCTTTCAAGACGTAACGGCGAGCCGACCGAAGCTCGACACCTGACCGTCAAACGACTACAAAGGTTCTTTGGAAAACGGGGAATGAGCGGCCGTCCACGGAAGGGACGGGGCACCCCTCGGACCCGATACGCGGGGCCGATTCCTCCCTCCCAAAGGCCAAGACTCCGGTGATTTCTCTGCTTTTGAAGGCCCGAAACGTCGCTTTCGCGGCGGTAACGCTTCTCCTGATCGGGCTCATGCTCTTCGGCCAGCGTGTGAGTTACGAGCAGTCGATCAAGTCATTCTTCTCCGACAACGACCCTGTGATGGCCACCTACCAGCAGGCTGCCCAGTCGTTCGGTGACGATAATTTCGTATTCGTCACCTACGACGATCCCGCCATCTTCACCCCTCAAGGAATGGATCGCATTTCCGAGCTTGCGGCCGCCCTCGGACCGAAGACCGTCGACGGGGTACTCCGGGTCGAGTCGCTCGACGCGATGCCCTTGCTCTGGGTCGTGGATGACACATTGCTGAAGATCGAGGGAGCCCCCGGCCCCCTTCGTAATGTGATCCTCAACACCGCGAAAAAAGCTCTCAAATCGATTGACCTGTCCAAGAACACGATGACGGTGGGCGGATCAATTCGCGCCGGCCTATCCGACAAGGATGTGTTGAAACTCAAAGAACGGGTGACAAAGCATCCGCTTTTCTTTGGAACGGTCGTCGACGGATCGGGGAATACCACGGCCGTGGTTGTTCGCCTGAAGAAGACGGGCGACCACGACGTGATGAAGACGATCGGTGCGCTGAGGACCAACGCCGACGCCTTCGCGCAGAAACACAAGCTCGTCAGGCCCGCGGTGGTCGGACCGCCGGTGCTTCTCGCCGACGGTTTTTCCAGCATTGAAAACGACGGCCGACGGCTTGCCATCGTGGGAATGATCTTGATCGGAATCGTCACCCTTTCCGCCGTGCGAAGCTTGTGGTGGGCACTCGTGCCGATCATGTCAGGGTGGGTCGTATGGCTCGCGACCGAAACGATCCTGTCCGTGTTTCACCTCAAGCTATCGCTCTCGGGCGGACCACTCGTCGCTCAGATCATCGTGCTGACCATGCCTGCGGCAAGCCACTTAGCCATTCACTTCCGCGACAATCGTCGTCGCGAACGAGACGCGGCCACGGCCGCCGCGACAACCCTTCGCGCCGTCGCGAAGCCCATCACCTGGTGCGCCCTTACCGGGGCGATCGGCTATGGAGCATTGGTCCTCAGCGATGTGATGCCGATCAAGCAATTCGGCGTGATTCTCGGGATCTGCACATTGATCGCGTCTTTTCTCGTCCTGGCGATCTCTCCGATCGCGATGATGCCCCCCTTCCCTCTCGAAATCCCCGTGCGATTCGGCTCGAATTCCTGGGTTGGAGCCCGCATGAACGGGCTGACGGACTGGGTCGTCCGCCACCCCGCCAGGATCGTCATCGCGGTCTTCGCCCTGGTCGTTCCGCTCATGCTTGGCATGGCGTTTCTCAGCTTCGAGTCGAATTACATCAACGCATTCAAACCTCATACCCGCGTCGTGAACGATTACCATATCGTCGAATCGCGGCTCGGCGGCATCGGAATTGTCGAGATCATCGTTCCGGTCGGCAAGACGATCGACGCCAGCTCGATTGAGAAGTTCCGAAAACTCGAAACAACCATTCGTTCGATCGAGGTCGAAGGGACCCGCCGCGTCGATCACGTTCTCTCTCTGGCGACGGTCCTCGACCCCGATCACCGAATCACCGAACTTGCTCCCGAGGCCGCGTCACGCGCGTTCGCAACCAAGCTGGAATTGATCGCCCTGACCCCCCAGGCCGAGCTTCTCAATGGCTTCTGGAACGCGGTGACCGGCGAGGCGCGAATCCTCGTCCGACTCCTCGAACAACAGCCCGCTCCCGACAAACAATCGGTCTTCCGTCAATCCGAAAGTGCCGCGAAGGCAACATTCGGGGCGTCCTCGTATCTAACGGGCCTTTCCTATCTGATGACCCGGACGACCGAATCCATCATCCTGACTCAGAAGGAGACGTTCGCGTGGTCGGCGGCGGGGATTTTCCTGATGCTCACCATCGCCTTGCGAAGCCCCTTGATGGCATTGCTGGCCATCTTGCCAACGTTGCTCTCGGTGGGGTTTGTGCTTGGCTTGATGGGATGGACCGGGGTGAAACTCGACATGGCCACCGCCCTTGTCGCAAGCGTCGCGCTTGGGCTCTCGGTCGACGACACGTTCCATTGCCTGCTCCAGTATCGCCGAGAGCGTAAGACCCGACCTTTTTTGCAAAGCTTGTTCGACAGCTATGCCGTGACCGGCCCCGGAGTTTTACTCTCAAGCCTCGCGGTGGCCGTCGGTTTCGCCGCCTTGAGGCTCAGTGAGTTCGCCCCGTTCTCGAACTTCGGAACGATGGTGGGCATCGCCACCGCCGGAAGCACGCTTGGCAACCTCGTCCTCTTGCCGGCATGCCTTACGCTGGGCCAACGATTCCATTCCCGATTCGTGGTTCCCGAACAAACCGAGGCGGTCTCCCGTTGAGTCGCGCGACAGCCGAGCGTAGGTTGGAACCAAATCTCAGGCGGGCGTCGAAGCTGTAACTGCACGAGCCATGGGAGTTCGCCGCTGTGCTCACGAATTTGATGTTCGCCCTCTGCGTCACTTCGTTCGTCGCCGATGAGAATCCGGTCGCGGCCGATTTTGTCCTCAAAGGCGCGACTGTGATCGACGGAACCGGAGCGCCGCGGCGAAAAGCGGATGTCGCCGTCAAAGGTGACCGCATCGTCGCTGTCGGGACTTTCGAGGTCTCCACAAACACGAAAGTCATCCATGTGGATGACTTGATCCTGGCTCCCGGCTTCATCGACCTGCACAATCACTCCGACACCCCCATCATCAAGCCGGAGACTCGGGCCAACCTGAATTATCAGTCTCAGGGTGTGACAACGATCGTGACCGGCAATTGCGGCGGCGGCGCGTTGGGTGTCGGTAACTATCTCGATACGATTGACGCCAAAGGAGCCGGAACGAACGTCATCCATCTCGTTCCGCTCGGCTCCGTGCGCGAGTCGGTGATGGGAAACGCCGAACGCCGCCCCACTCCTGATGAGCTGACGGCGATGCGCAACTTGGTGGATCGCGGCATGAAAGCCGGTGCCTGGGGTGTCTCATCGGGCTTGATCTACATGCCGGGCCGCTATGCCGATACCGCCGAACTCATCGCACTCTCAAAAATCGCAGCGAAACACGGAGGGATCTACGCGAGCCATATTCGCGACGAAGGCGCGGGCCTTGTCGGATCGATCAGCGAGGCGATCGCCGTCGGCGAGGGAGCCGGATTGCCGGTGCATATTTCGCACCTCAAGGCAACCGGCAAAGCCAATTGGGGGCTGGTGAAAAAAGCCTGCGAGCGGATCGAGGCCGCTCGCAAAGCGGGCCAGGCGGTGACCGCGGACCAGTACCCTTATGTCGCATCGAGTACAAGTCTCGCCGCGATGGTCATCCCACACTGGGCCTTGCAAGGAAATAAGGACGATTTCGCGAAGCTCGCCGACGACCCGGTGCGAGGGCGTCGCCTTCGCGATGAGATCCAACATGAACTTGATGATCGCGACGGAGGCAAATCGGTCCGGATCGCGCGTTACGCCCACAAGAAGACCCGGGTCGGCCGTGATCTCGCCGCCATCGCCGCCTCCGAGGAAATCTCCCCAATCGATCTCATCATCGACATTCAGCGCAACGGCGGGGCGCAAGCCATCAGCTTTGGCATGAGCGAAGAGGATGTCCGCGATGTCATGAAGCACGACTACGTGGCCACCGCGTCCGACGGCAGTGCTCACCTACCCAACAACGGCGATCAGCCCCATCCCCGGGCTTACGGCACGTTTCCTCGCAAGATCCGGTATGCACAGGACGATCAGATCATCACCCTCGAACAGGCGATCCGGTCCAGCACCGGCCTTCCCGCGAGCATTCTCCGGATTCCCGACCGAGGCGGGATCAAGGTGGGGGCGGTTGCCGACCTCGTCGTGTTCCACCCCCATCAGTTCCGCGATATCGCGACATTCGACCAACCGACGCGCTACGCGAACGGTGTCCGGTACCTTTATGTGAACGGCGTCGCCGTGATTGATGATGGCAAGCTCACAAACGTCAATCCTGGACGCGCCCTGCGACTGCGCACCGATGGCCCGGCCGATCTAATCCTCGGCTTTGGCAATGTCTGGACTGGTGACTCAAGGCGCCCCCGGGCCGAGGCCGTCGCGTCTCGCGATGGGCGGATCGTCGCGGTCGGTTCACGTGCCGAGGTTGAATCCACGGCGGGACCAACCACTCGAAGGATCGATCGGCCCGGGGCGTTCGCGACACCCGGTCTTATCGACTCGCATGTGCATCTTTCCGAGCTTGGCGCGGGGCGCGAAGAGATCGACCTTCGCGGAGTCGCCTCGCTCGATGAGGTGGCGAGGCGGGTGAAGGAGAAGATCGAGTCGTTACCGGGAAACGGCTGGATCACCGGCCAGAGCTGGGATCAGAGCCTCTGGCCGGGAGGCGCATTCCCGACAAAGGCGACGCTCGACGCGGTTGCTCCCGATCGTCCGGTCTGGCTTCGTCGGGTTGACGGACACGCTGGCTGGGCGAATTCCGAAGCGCTTCGTCGCGCGAAGATCAGCCAAACGACCAAAGCCTCTTCCGACGGCCAGATCCTGCGGGATGACGAGGGTGAGCCGACCGGCGTCTTCATCGACGGGGCGATGGGCCTGGTGGCCCACGCGATCCCGTTGGCGACGAAAGCCGAGCTATCGCAGAGGATTCTCGAAGGCCAGAAGATCGTTGTCCAGGCTGGCTTGACCGGGGTCCACGACGCGGGCGTTTCCCCCCTTGAAGCTGAAGCCTACCGCGATCTCGACCGCATGGGTAAGCTCAAACTTCGGGTTTACGGCATGGCAAGCCTTCCCGATCAGGGCGAGGTCGCATTCCTGAAGAAAGCGCCGGTGGTTCCTCGCAAAGACGCGAGGTTTTCTCTGCGCGCTGTGAAGATCTTTGTCGACGGTGCGATGGGGTCGCGAGGCGGTTTGCTCTTTGAATCCTACAGCGACGACCCGGGAAACAAGGGACTTCTCCTGATCGAGCCCAAGACGCTTGAAGCGATCACGGTCGAAGCGCTACGCAACGGTTGGCAAGTCTGCACGCACGCCATCGGTGATCGCGGCAACGCTTTGGTGCTCGACGCCTACGAGTCCGCCCTAAAAAGCGTCCCTCATGCCGCCGATCCTAGGCTGCGGATCGAGCACGCGCAGGTGGTTCGCAAAGACGACGTCGCGAGGTTCAAGGTATTGGAAGTCATCGCCTCGATGCAACCCTCCCATTCCAGTGACGACATGCGTTGGGCCGACGCCCGTCTCGGTCCCGGCAGGGTCGACGGTGCTTACGCATGGCGATGGTTTCTGGACGCCGGTGTTCCACTCGCTTTCGGAAGTGACTTCCCCGTCGAGATCGTGAACCCGTTCTGGGGAATCTATGCGGCGATCACGCGACAGGACGAGAAAGGGGAACCTTCGGGAGGCTGGCACCCCGATCAAAAAATGTCGCTCGAAGAAACCCTCAAAGCGTTCACGGCAGGCTCCGCGTTCGCCGCGTTCGCCGAAGACCGACTCGGGATCTTGAAAGAAGGCATGAGGACCGATTTGACGGTCGTGGATCGCGACCTCTTCAAGTCAACCCCCGCAGAGGTCCTCAAGGCAAAGGTCGTGATGACCATTGTTGACGGCGAGATCGTTCACGAAACGAGCGACCGATAGGAAGCCCGGCACCGAGAATGGTGCCGGGCTTCATCTCACTTCGGGATGTCGGTCACTTGGTCGCCCGGTTCTTGGCCGGCACATCCTTGTAACCCGGCGTCGCGCTCGTGACATTCGCCGCGACGTCGGCTTCGATTTTCCCGGTGGCCCAGGCGAGTCCGCCCAGCAGCAACCCCTGGAACTTGGGGTTTGCCCAGACGTCTTCACGATGGCCCATTGAGGTGTAGAAGACGCGGCCCTTGCCGTGCATTCGCGCCCAGGTCTCAGGGAAATTCGGGCGCGCATAGTCGTCGCCCTTCATCCCCTCCGTAGCGTGCGCCAGGATCACATGAAGGTCGTCGGCGAGTAGAATATTGTTGTACCACTCGTCGGTGATCGCGACCGTACCCTTGCCGAAGCCGTCCTTGAGGCCGGCAAAGGCCGGGTCGATGATTTCAAGTTTGGCGACCTGCTGCGCTCCGTGGCCGCCGAACATGCCACCGATCATCTGGATGTAGGGATCGTCGGCACCCTTGCCTCGGTGTTTGCCAAAGGTATCAGTGGCGCAGTGAGTCCCGACGAATCCCTTGCCGGAGCGGATCGCCTCGTAAAGCGCTTTTTCGCCTTCCGCGGAGATCGGGTTGCCGTCTTTATTCGGCCCTTCCTTGGTAAGGTCACCGGTCGTCTCGAAGACGAAGGCGTCCCACTCGCCGATCTTGTCGGGCTCGAACATCTTGCCGTCTTTGCTGCATGCCACGTCGAAGCCGTGTTCCTTGCCAAGGTCCGTGAGAATCTGCTCGGCGTGGCTGAGCTTGCCATTGCGTCGCGTGATCACGGAGTGCGGAAAGCCTGAGCTTTTGGTGAAGAAGAGCACCTTCTTCACTCCCCCCTTTTGAGCAGCCAGAGCCTGCGTCATCAAGCCCGTGCCGAGAAACGCAGCGCCGGAGGCAAGCAGCATTTGGCGGCGGTTCAGTGTCGTCGACATAAATCGATTCTCCCTGATGTTCAACTCGTGCCATCCCCCCGCGTTCAGAATGCGGAGTTTCCGCTCGCATCCTATCCGGTCGGAACGCGAGGGGCCACGGAGTAGCCAGGGAGTTTCCGGGTGATCAAGCTCACGAGACCTTCGACTTTTTCAGATCGTGCGAGTCCATGCCGGGGAACGGCAAGAGTGGTCTTCCACGTCCGTCTTCGATGGTTTCCTTGGCTGTATCTCCCGTTGCCGCGAGCACATCTTCGATCGCCCCGAGTCGTCGGGCGAGGGCGACGTGGTCCCAATGCAAGGCGTGAACCGCACTCAGGTTTTCATCCAGCGTCTCGAATCGGTGGTCGATCCCCGGTAACAATCGCAGGAGGCCCTCGTATTGAACCACCACCGCATCAAAGCGTGATTGTAGCGCCCAATGGTTCCGCGTGAGTTCGTCAAGGTGGGAGGAAAGACCGTCCGCCTTCTTGTAGGAGACCTCGACAAGCCACTCCACCCGATTCAACCGAGATTCGAGCTGCTCCATTCGCGCGACGATGTCTCGTTGATAGTAGTGAAAAAGCTGGCGGACCGGTCGAAGCAATCGCCTGACCGCTCTGCGAAAAAACGCAGGCGTCCGATTCGGATTTTGCCCGGGCGCGGACTCCGCCTCGATCGGGATTAGGTCGCTCATGGTCGGATTCCTGCGAGAAAGGTCGTTGTCTTCGATCGCGGCCGAGTCCAAAAACGTCAGGCCGGGGTTCCGGCCAAGTATTCTTCTTGCATAAACACACGGACGAGTTTTTCAGCAAGCAATGCGAGCCTGTAGGCCTCGTCGGCCGTACCGGGGTTCTCCGGAACGTGGCGGGAGGCGTTTTGTAAGGCCCTTTCGATGTTAGGAATGATGGCGTCAAGGTGGTAATGCCTCCAGACCAACTCCCGGCCACGCAAGGCAAGCGGACCAAGATCAACCTCGCCTCCGAGAATCATCCGGAAGACCTCGGCAAATGCCTTCGGCGTTCTTGTCGCCTTGATGCAATGGACACCATGGACTAGAAACTCCGCCACCCCGCAGCGCCTGGTAATCACCGGCACGCACCCCGCGGCCATCGCCTCCAGAGGTACGATCCCAAAAGGCTCGTGCTCATGCGTAGGAAACGCGAAAACGTCGTAGTCAGAATACAGACGCCTCACCTCATGATGCGGTCGAGGCCCCTTAAAGACCACCTGCCGAGTCAATCCATGTTTGAGAGCAAGGGCAGGAAGTGTGGAGTCTTCGATCGTGCCATAGATGTCGATCTGGAATGCGTCGCTGCCAGCGTTCCGAAGCCGCGCAGCGGCCTCGATCAGGACGTCGATGCCTTTACGGCGGTTGACCATGCCGCATGCCATGATTCGCAACGGTTCGTCCGGCTTGCGGGTTCGAGGCGCACCCGTCGCAAACCGCTCCCCCGTGATCCAGTTCGGCAGGACCTCCACATGATCCCCAAGCGCGAATCCGGAGCGGGCGATGTCGTCGAGGACATGCTGGCTGCATGCGAGGAAGCTGCCCCGAAATTGTTTTGAGAATTCTCGCGCAAGCTGGGAACGAACTTGAAAAAACGTCATGCAAAGCCTTTGCGGAACATCATCCATCAGGTGCCAGACCCAGGGTACACCAAGATGATGCAAGCACCCCACCAAGCCCAGGCCGCCGATCCCGAGAAGCATCCACAAATAGGCGACATCGGGCTGGAAATCCTCAAGAACTTGCGTCAAGAGATGCACGTTGAATGCGCTGATCTGGAAGGCCTCCGCATCCCTGAGTCGCAAGGTGGATTGCGTGCTCCGCTCGTCGGTATAGGCATCCCAAAGATCGACAAGCTTGAGGAGGCGACGAACATCCGGCTCAGCGTCGACGGGCCTCCTCGGGGCGGTCGTCAGCACAAGAACCTCGTGACCGCGCGCGCGCAGGGCATCGACGGCCTGCTGGCAGCAAAGTTCATAACCTCCACAGACATCGGGAGGATACAGGTTACTGACAACCAGGATCTTCAAGCCGCGGCCTCCGTATTTGAGGCCGTTCCCGGAATGCCATCGTAGACCGCCACGAGCTTGGACCCGGCGATCCGGTAATCGAATTCCTGCTCCACGAGCGCGCGACCCCGACGACCCATCGCGTCCGCAAGTCCCGGTTCTCGGGCGAGTCGACGAAGTTGCCCGGAAAGCTGATCGAGGTTGTCGAAAATGAATCCTGTCTCTCCCTCAACCACGAACTCCGGAAGAGCCGCGACTCGCGACGTGATCGCCGGTGTGCCGCAGGCCATCGCTTCGAGCGTCGTGAAACCCATCAATTCGGGCGCTTCGTAGGTCGTCCCATAGCAGTCCACGAACACCGAGGGAAGCACGTTGACCCACGACCGGCGATAGAGGTCAAGGATCTGCGCGTCGTCGGCATCCGTAATGAATTCGACCTGTTTAGTCTCGGCCAGAGCCTTCAAATCCGCAAAGTAAGCGGAATGGTAAGCCCGACCGCAAACGGTGAGCGGCAGTTCCGCCGGAAGGGCCTTGATCAGACCGTCGATGCCCTTGTGCGGAAGGAGTCTGCCCACGTAAAGAACTCGATCGCGGTTGACGAGGTGATCCGAAGGAGTGAACACCCGCGCGTCCACACCCCCCTTGATCACGGTGATCTGGGTTTTCGTGTGATACAGCGAAGCGCCGAAGTCAGAGTAGGCGATGACTCGGTCGACAATATCGAGCATGCCGAGCTGCTTGATCAACGGACTTGATAAACCACCGTGATCGGTGATGCACACCGGTTTGCGCTGTTGCTTGGCGACAAGAAGGCCAACCTCGGCACAGCGGTTGTAAGCCTGATGGATGTGAACAAGGTCGGCGTCGGCGATCGCTTCGGGAATTTCCCAGGAGACGACATCGAGCGGATTTTTCGACCGCGATGCCTTCAAAAGGCGCATCGTCACACCTGGGGCAAGCCGCATTCGTCCCGCCTCTGACGCGAAGGAGATGATCTCGACTTCGTAACGACCCCCGGAACTTTCGGCGACGCCTTTCGCCAGGTTCAGCGGAAAGCGTTCGCCACCCCCGACACAAGAACCTGCGTCGAAATACAAAGGCGTGAGATAGGCGATCTTCCTCGAGGACATCCATCACCTCGGGAGTTTTCGAATCAAAGGTTCGCGGCCCTTCGCGGCGTGAAATCCGTCCGGTGGAGCGCGCGCGTCCGAAAGGGAGACCGTCTGATATCAGATCGTTAAAAAAGGGTCAAGCTCGGCTCTCAGATCGCCTCGGCTCGCGTATTGTTTGTCGGATCAATTGGCCCGCGAGCGCTTCAGCCAGTCACGCCAGGCGATAGACCTCGACAGACGAGCCTCCCCCGCGGCTTTCCTGATGGTTCTCAACGGCTTTGATAAGGATTCCTTCGATGATTGGGATGATGGCGTCGATATGAAAATGCTTCCAAACAACCTCTCGCGCACGGGTGGCGATCGGCGCGAGAGGAATTTCGCCGATTAGAACGGATCGAAGGATTTCGGCGAAGGCGTCGGGGTTCCTCGCCGCCTTGAGGCAATGGACGCCATGGACGAACCACTCGGCGATCCCGCAGCGCCGTGTCATCAAAGGCACGCATCCCGCGGCCATCGCTTCGAGAGCGACAATGCCGAATGGCTCACGTTCACGGGTTGGAAATGCGAAGACATCGTATTCGGCGTAGAGTCGGATCAACTCGGAGTGCGGGCGTGGTCCTTTGAACGAGAGATAGCGCACCAGGCCGCTGCTGGCGGCGAGGGTCACAAGCGAGGTGTCCTCGATTTGGCCGTAGATATCGACATGAAAGTTTTCGTGCCCTTCTTTGACCAGAAGCGCCGTGGCTTCGATGAGGATATCGATTCCTTTCTGCCGGTTCACCATCCCGCACGACATGATCTGGAAAGGCTTATCCGCCTTACGTTCGCTCGGGGTTGTCGCTTGAGAGCGACTTCCGATAATCCCGTTCGGAAGGATCGTGACGTTCCCCTCGAGCGCGAAGCCATATCCCTCAAGCTCGTCGACAAGCTGGCGACTGACCGCGATGTACTGGCCCTTGATAAAGCGATTGAATTCTCTCACCAGTGAGGGGAAAACCGCTCTGTATGACAAACACAGATCGTTTGGAACCGCATCGCCCAGATACCATACCCAGGGAATCTGAAGAAATTGCAAGGTCGCGATCAAGCCATGACCGCCCAGGCCCACAAGATTGTTGACGAAGACGACCTCCGGCCGAAACTCTTCGAGGAACGTGTTGAGGACGTAGACGTTATACGCGTTGATGAGTCGAGAGTCCGAGTCCCGCTGAAAGGAAGCCACGTCGTCGATACTTCCGTCGGGCTCGATCCAGTAGCGATCCTCAACAAGCTGAAACCGGCGATGAACGTGATCGGGCTCAGGCAGGTCGATTGGAAGCCTGGGATGGGCCGTGAGCACCTGAACATCGTGACCGCGGCCCCTCAAGGCGGCAACGAACTGAGAACAGGCCAGTTCGTAGCCTCCGGTCACGTCAGGCGGATACAGGTTGCTCAATGCGAGAATTCACAACCGAGCGGTTCCTTATTCGAAAGCCCACTTCTCCCGGGCGGTCAGATCAGCCCGGTTCAGAACGGACTTCTATCAAAGAGCGCTTAGAGGGTCAATCCGGGTCGACGTCTTGATTCTTCCCGGGTGCGCCGATTAAATCTCCCTCGACGAAGACGCCGATCTTCCGGAATTTCTCGTAACGTCTCTGGAGGAGTTGATCGCGAGGGGATTCCGCGATCTCGCGGAGCGCGCGGGTGAGGAACGACTTGACGTTCGCGGCGGATTCACGATGATCGCGATGCGCGGCACCGAGGGGTTCGGAAATAATGTCGTCGATCACTCCGAATTTGATCAGATCGCGGCTTGTCATTTTCAAGGCCGCGGCGGCCTTTGGCCAGTGCTCGCTCGACTTCCAGAGGATCGTCGCGCACCCTTCGGGACTGATGACCGAGTAATACGCGTGTTCGAGCATGGCCACTCGGTCGCCGACGCCGATCCCGATCGCGCCTCCCGATCCTCCTTCGCCGATGACCACGCAGACGATCGGCGTGTCAAGCTGGCTCATGTGCATAAGATTTTCCGCGATGACGGCGGCCACGCCTCGTTCTTCGGCGGCGATCCCTGGATAGGCCCCGGGAGTATCGATGAAGGCGATGACCGGCAGGCCAAACTTGGCCGCCAGCCTCATCTTCGCGAGGGCTTTCCGATATCCCTCAGGATGGGCGCAGCCGAAATTGCAGGAGGTTCGCTCCGCCAGGTTTTTCCCCTTCTGGTGGCCGATGAACATCACTTTTTGGTCGCCCAGATGAGCCATGCCGGTGACGATGGCCTTGTCGTTGCCAATCGCGCGGTCTCCGTGCAGCTCGATGAACTGGTCAAAGATCAGCTCGATGTACTCGCGGGTTTGCGGTCTGTTGGGGTGTCGAGAAACCTGCACGGTTTGCCAGGGTTCGAGATTGGCGTAAATCGTGCGTTTCAGACCCGCGAGTTCTCTTCTCAGCCTGCGGATCTGTTCGGCCACCGCCACCGGGTCGGCCACAGTGCGATTCTTGGCGAACTGCGCCTCCATTTCGGCGAGCCGCGTCTCCATCTCATAAATGGGAGCCTCAAAGGGAAGGCGATGTTCGTTCACGCTCTGCATGGGCCGAAACGTCCTTGGTCGGGGAGAGGCGGGGCCGGGCGAGGGGTCGAAAAATCAGGCGCTCACGGAGTCATGAGGGCCGGATTTCGTTCAGAAATCGACGCGGGGAGCGGAAGGATCGGGGTCGGTCTTGTAGATTCTCATCCGCGCGAATTTGCTCAAGAACTCTCTGAGACTTTCCGGACGTTTATCAGGCCGCTTTTCGAGCATCCTCAAAACCAAATCGTTGAACTCGGCCGTGATTTCCTTGTTGTGTGCCGTTAACGGGAGAGGTTTTTCTTTGATATGTTTATTCAACAATTCGTTATCCGAATTCGCGCGGAACGGGGGGCGAGTACAGGCCAACTCATAGCAGGTAACCCCGAAGCTGTAAATATCGGCGGAAGGCGTGGGAGGGATGCCCCGAATCTGCTCCGGAGACATATAACTTCGGGTCCCTTGAACGGGCGCTTTCCTCACGAAGAGCTTTTTGAAAACACCATAGGGCCGCAAAGCTAATGCGTAGTCGATCACTTTCACTTCGCCCGACTTGTTGACCAGAATATTTTCCGGCTTGACGTCGCGGTGGACCCATCCTTTTTCATGCATAAAGGCAAGCGCACCCGCCGACTGCTCCATGATTCTGTGAAGCTGGGCAACGGGCATGGGATAGACGGACGGCCGAGCGATGGGCAATTTTAAGTGGTAAGCCGGGAAAAGATCCATGACAAAATAAGGTTGGTCGCGGTCCTTGAAATATTCATGGACGTGGACGAGATTCGGGTGTCTGAGTTCCATTCCCAGCTTCGCCTCGAATTCAAAGAGCCGGCGCTCCGCTGGCTCCTGAGCGCGCAGGGGGTTGAGTTGCTTCATGGCGAACCGCCGGCCCGTCGATTCCTGAACCACTTCCATCACGACTGAGGTCGCGCCTGGGTGGAGCACCCGGACGAACCGGAAGCCGCCGATCTTGTCTTCGCCGGCAAGGTTGGTTTCCACCGACACGTCTCGCCCTCTCGAATGGGTCGCGTTTCCGCCGGTGGCGCGGAACGACCGGAATACGCGGCATCTTCGTCAAGATCGGCTGAACCCACCTCGCTCTAGTTTACCAAAGACGAATGCCAGAGGCAACTTCGGGGACGTTCCGAACTCCCAAAGAGGTTCCGGGTCAAGCTGATCCGAACGACGCTCCGATACTAAGCAAGCGTACGCCGGCTCGCGACCATCGAGCGACGACGCAACCCGCACCAAGACGGGCGAACGCTTC
>JAYVYS010000511.1:0-2760 GCA_043784005.1 Isosphaeraceae bacterium | reverse complement strand
CCCGTGCTCCGGGCGTGGCTTACGACACACGGGTTGAGTACAACCCGTGGCACCCAAGTCTGTCTTTTCAACCACCACCCCGGAATCCATCATGAGCCTAAAAAATGAGGGCACGGGCCGATCATCCCTTGGCGCGAAGAAATCCGCCTCAAGGATGGCAAAGAGATCGGCGTCGCACCAGCGTCCTTCCCGCCAGATTTTTTGACGCGCGACGCCTTCATGCTGATATCCGCACTTTTCGTAAACTTTGCACATCAAGGGGTTGATGGTATGGCCTTCAATCCTGTGCAACCCGAGCTGTTCGAATGCGAATCGGGTTCGAACGCGAACCGCGTCGGTCGCGAACCCTCGGCCTCAGGATCGGCGCTCGCCGATCATGATGCCACCCATCGCGGTCCGGTTTCGCCAATTGATCTGGTGCAGGCCGATGAAGCCGATATGGCCGAGGTCTTCGGTGACGATCGCCCAATGAAGGTCGTTCTCGCGTCGCGTCGCGACCTGCTCGAAATACAATTCTTCCGCGCGACGAGTCACTCCAAGCACATGATCAAGCCGCGAAGTGATGTCAGGATCGTTCAGCCAGCGTAAGGCATTGTCGAGATGCAGTGACGGCTCGGAAGGCACGAGCCGTACTTTTTCCCCCTTCAAGCCGACGACATCCATGAAAGTGTTCACCCGGGGTTACGTACGAGGAATTTATGCCTTACCCGTATTCTTCTTGATGAACCCGATGCCGTCGCGGCAAAGGCCCATCGCGTCGGGGAAGAGGTCGCGCCAGACCTTCGTGGCGGCGGCGAGCGCGGGGAGCGACCGGCCGAACGCCTCAATGGTCAAATAACCGTCGAAGCCGCTCGACTTGATCCCCGTCCAGAAGGAATCCCAATTCACGCCACCGGTGCCGGGGACGCCCCGATCATTTTCGGACACGTGTACATGGATCGTCTCGTCTTTGCAAGAGAGAATTGCGTCGGCCTGGTTCTTCTCTTCGATATTGGCGTGAAAACTGTCGTACATCATCCGGACCGAGGGATGGTTGACCTCGTTGATGAATCGCTTGGTCTGGGCGGCGGTGGTCAGGAAGTAAATCTCGAAGCGGTTTAAATACTCGACGGCAATCTTGATGCCGCGAGCCTGAGCTTTGTCACCAGCTTTGCGGAGGGTATCGACCCCGGCCTTGAACTCGTCTTGAGTCGGGCCGTTTCCGGAAAATACACCGATGGCCGAATGGGTCGGGCCGCAGAGGATCTCGCAACCGAACGCCTGGCCGCATTCGAGCACGCGATCGAGATGACTCACGGCCGCGGCGCGAATGGCCGGGTCGGGCGAGATCGGGTTCGTTTCGGGATTCATCACGGTCACCGCCGTGGCCCCCAACCCCAGGGACTTCAACCGTTTGCCGAGTCGCTCATAGGGAGCAAGGTCGGCTGTGGCGAAAACGGGGATCTCGACCGAGTCGAATCCGAGTGCCTTGATCTGTTCGAGCAAGGCGTCGTGTTGCTCGGTGACAAGGTCAGTCCAGAGCAGAAGGTTCATGCCGATTTTCATGACAGCATCATTCTCCTGGAGAGTGTTGTATCCGCCTGACGAGATCCCGATCCATCTCGGAGGTCGGAACCATTGAATAATTGAGGCGTCGATACACAGCTGCGATCAGACAATCGCCAGTTTGCCGTGATCCTTTCAAGTCGGATACTCTACGAGGGGCGAATATTTCGGCGAGTTTCAAATCGTCCCGCGTGAGTTCGCCCGCATCCACGACACGAAAACGATCCAAGTATTCACGCGCTCGCTGAAGTTTCTCTTTCCCGTCCGTATTGCATAAAAATTCTAGTCTAACCACCGTGCAGATCGCGCTTGTCTTATGTAACTGAATCAATTCGTCGGCCCAACCCTCGACCTCTTCTTTCGAAAAAGATTTGCCCCTGGATTCGCCGCTTTTGCGTCTCCATTGATGAATTAAATTACATGTGTCGAATGCCAGCCTTCTGATCATTCCCTGGTTCTCACATCAAGGCGGTTTCAAGAGGTTGGAGCCTCGCGAGTTTTCCTTCGAAATTTCTTGCGAAGGTCTGGATCACTTGGGAAACCGTCTGGTTGGAAGTTCGTCGGATTGCAGAGCACACAAATTCGACCGCGACGTCCGACTCCATTCCATCAAAATGCTTCCAAGTGATAGGGTAGGGATCATCCCACCCGATCTCGACCGTCTCCGCGATCTGGAGAAGGTGAGGGCGAAATATAGCCGCATGCTTCACGAACCAAGCTCTCGCCACCTCGGGCTCAGTGGGAAGTCGATCGCCTTCGCATCTCATTTCAACGTACCACTCGAGAGCCCCACCCAAAGGATCATCCTCTTGGTCCTCCGGGCCCTCAATGAAGAGTCCGAGCAGTGCCGTGTTCCCGTTCCGCTCAATTCCTGTACGGATCGCACCATCGTGGCGTTTTTGCTCGAAAAAAATGAGGCTCACCATCTGACTCTCCTTCGATCAGATTAATCAATCGAAGCCTTTAGACCTGCACCACGTCCTCCCACTTGGCTGCTTCGGCCGAGTCGAGCACGGCGTCGCAGACGGCTTGTGTTGCGAGGGCCTCACGAAACGTCGGGCTCGTGGGCTTGCCTGCGGCGAGGTTCTCCAGGAAGTCGGCGACTTGATGGACGAACGTATGTTCATACCCGATCTGAAGACCGGGTACCCACCAATTTTTCATGTAGGGATGGTCGCTATCGGTGACGTGGATCGAACGCCAGCCCCGGAGCGG